>DATMQC010000001.1:0-4393 GCA_035567275.1 Chthoniobacterales bacterium
AACATCTCCCAGCCAATCGCGAATGCGATTCGGCGTCGGATCATTTCTCGAACGAGGCGCAGTTCGTAAGCGTGATCGCCGGGTCTGTCGTGCGTCTCCCCAACGTAAATGATATTTGCCTTTGCGACCGCCTGCCATAATGCCGCGCCCCATTGCCCATGCAACGTTTGCGGAACGCACCCAGGCGACTGTTCGGCGTGGACCTGCCGCGCGGAAAGAAGGCAAGTCCCGATCAGGCCAAAGCAAAAGCAAAAACAAAAGAAGGACGAAAAATTGACCACAAGTATTCTTAGCCCGAAAACCCCACGAGCCAAAGCACTCGTGAGATTTTCGCGCTCTGGAGAGCGGAGGTCTCCCTCGGCACCGCGTTGAACGATGAAGCCTGGGAGGGACGGCCTCCGTGCCGTCCGACTAATCATTTTTGGCCTCCCAACAAGGCGAAAAATGGGACGGCACGGAGGCCGTCCCTCCTAAAATGAACGAGTTCCCCCGTCAGGCGAGTTGTCGAGGCCCGTCGAGTCGCACGTCAGAGCCGGAAAATTTCACGAGCGCTTTGGCGCATGAAATTTCCAGGCTAGTGGCCGTTCTGTTCGGCGGGCAGCCAGCCTTCCAGCTCCATCCAATCACTCAATTGGTGATCGTGTAGAGAAACCACCGGAAACCAATCTCCAATTTTTTCGCGTTCCCACACACGACCTTCCGGATTCCCTGGCGGTGCGAATCGATACTTGTACGAGGTTGCCCGGACAAACCGCGGTGGATGATCGGGAAATGGATTGCCGGCAAACAATCGCAGCGCCAGTGGATCATTATGCAGGAGTTTCCAAACGAGGTGAATGGTCCAAGGATACTCGTCGGGCGAGGCCATTGCGGCGAACCACATCTGCCAATCGAAATGCAACTGATAGGGCGCAATGATCGGAGGCATCTTTTTGAGATCGACCGGCACGCCTCGATACGGGTATTCTTTCCAATCGGAATCGCGATAGGGAAACTCCTCATCGGTCCCTTCAAATACGACGACATATAGCTCTCTTCCAATGCTGCCGAACGCGCCGTAGGTATTGACTAATTCGAACGGATCGAACGAGGTATTCATGATCTGGTGATTGCCGATCAGATTCAGCACCGGCCGAATGCTCAGAAAGCCGACGACGCAAACGATTGCCCAGACAATCATGAGTTGCGGTAGCCCCAAACGAGCCGGCGCCGGCTCCAGGCGCTCGCGCCATCGGCGCGGCATGAATCTCCTCCAAAAACTGTCGTCAAAGCACGCGACTACAGCGACCAAACTCAGGTAATCGAGAAACGAAAGATTCCCGCTGATGATGAGCGCTCCGAAAAAAAGAGCAATCACGACCCCAGCGGTATGCCGGGCGAGCCGGGGCCAAAAGATAAACCAGGGAGCGATCAGTTCCGCCAGGAAATTGAAGATAACGCCGGCCTGCAAAATCGGTCTGGGTAGAAAATGGAACCATCGGCTGAACGGATTGGCGCATGGTTGCGTTTCAAAATAGTAGTAAAGCGCTGTGAGATCGCGCCAGCAGGGGTCTCCCCGCAACTTGATCAATGCGGCGCCGACCAGCAGGCGAAACAGTAACCAGCGGAAGAGCCAAATCACAGGGACTGGAGCCGGACTTTTTGGGAACGGCCGAAGATCAAAAAATGGGGCGAGAAAAATGGCCAGAAATCCGGTCTCGCACAGCTGCGATTCCCAGCCGTAACCGTACCAGTCCTGGCCAACATGGTTGATCGAGAGGTAAAGGACCCACAAAACCGCGAATATGATTGAGTTCCCAAACCCGGCAACAACAATGCAGGCGAGCGCAAACCCGGTCCAGGAAACCACCAACAAGGCAGTGTCTGAATGGTTTAACCAGAAAATCGAAGGGAGCCTCCAAAATCCGGCCCAATCGGAACCCAAAGCGTCATGAACTCGATTCAGGAAAAGGCCAACCGGCAGAAGGCCGTGCGCCCCAACCAAAGGGACCAACTGTTGAGCAGCCACCAGGAATGCGACTGCGTAGACGAGCCCAAGAAGCCGGAACAGAATGAAGCGAGTGATCTGATAGGTTGGCTTACCGCGTCGAACGTCGGCGGTCTTGGTTTCTGTTTCCACGAACAGAGCATTCTGCAGTAGTTCGAGTTTGGAATCCAGACCCGCATCAGCCCGCCCGCAGACGATGGACGAGAATCGTTGATTCCCTAGTGTCTCATTTGCCGTTCCGGCTCGAACCGTCTTTGGCGTTCAACCGTAGCCGGTTGCACTTCATTGCGACGAGGCACACATCATCGCTAAACTGTCTGCCTTCCGAGAATCGCTGGACCTCTTCGATGAGCTCGTGGCACAGTTGAAAAGCGGGCAATCCGCTGCGCCTATTCACCGCCTCCAGCAGGCGCCGATAGTCATAGATGTCTCCACCAGGCCCCTCTACTTCAAATAGCCCATCGGTAAAGAGAAGCACTGTATCTTGTGGTGAGAGTTCACAATGGCAGTTGGTGTAAACAGCGTCTCCGAAAAGCCCGAGCGCCGGCCCATGCTTGCCGCCGTCGAGCGGATAGGTGTCGGCGCGATCCCTTGCGCTATGAACGCGCAAAGGATTTGGATGTCCGGCATTTGCGTAGTGCAACTCGCCCTCCTCCAAATCCGCGATCAGGTAAAAGGCCGAAGCAAACAGCGGATCACTAAATTCCAGCGTTGAACGCAGTTCCCGATTGAGCCGGGAAAGCAACTCTCCCGGATCTCCCCAGTAATCTCGCAAATGACCCACCAATGCACTAACGGTGGACGCGACAAGAGCTGAACGCACCCCATGGCCCATAACGTCACAGATAAAGAGCCCTGCACTGGTGTCGGAGAGTTTCAAGACTTCAAAAAAATCGCCGCTCACGCTCATTGAGGGCTGATAAAAGTGGTAGAAATGCACAGCGCTTTCTTCGTTGGAAGCGTGATGCGGGAAACGAGGATAGCGGTGCGGCAGCATCGCCTGCTGAAGTTCCCGGGCCATTTCCAAATCCTGCTCAAGGGCTTCATTCTTCGCGCGCAATTCCCTTGCGAGAGCGGCGAGCTTTTCTTCAGCTTGCTTTTTCCCCGTGATGTCGCGCGAGAGACCAAAGGTACCGATAATCTCTCCCTTCGAATCTCGCAGCGGCAACTTTGTGGTAGAAACCCACGTTTCATGCCCGTCGGGCCAGGTCTCCTTCTCCTCCACGTTCACCAGAGGTCGCCCGGTGCGCACAATTTCCTGCTCATCGCGAAACGCGGCCTGGGCGTGTGCGGGAGCGAACAAATCGGCGTCTGTCTTGCCGAGCACGTCTGCTGGATCTTCGAGGCCGAACCAGGCTACCGCAGCGCGATTTACCGTAATAAAGCGGCTCTCCCTGTCCTTGAAGTAAATATTATCCGGCAGATTGTCCATCAGTGTCTTTAAGAAAAAGCGCTCTCGCGCGAGAGCGTTCTTCATCTCGGAGCGCTCACTCACGTCCCAGGAGATGCCGGTCACACACGTCGCCTTTCCCTGTTCATCACAACACACTTTTGATCTGGCCCTGAGTGTATGAACCCCGCCATCCGATGGCCAGATGACGCGGAACGTTTGGTCCAATTCTGAACGTCCTTCCAGCGCCCGGGAAAATGCTGTGGCTAGCTCCTGGCGGTCATCAGCATGAACCAACTCAAGAAACTGGTCGTAGCGCCCGTTGAACGCTGATGGCGCCATTCCAAAGAGCGCATGCATCCGCTCGTCCCAATGCATGGAGTTATCAAGCGGATACCAATCCCAGGTGCCCATGCGCGCCGAACTGAGCGCAAGAGAAAGCTGATCTTCCTTTTTGCGTGAAAATTCCTCATTCCCGGTTCTCATGCATTCGCTCTTTGTCAAGACCGGCTCCTGGGGGTCGTTCATGATTGACAGATTCTATCCCGCAAATAAATGAATTGCCAACCATCTATCGATGACTCCTCCAACTTGGGTTGCCATTTGTGGCGGAAGGAGCTGATCGGCAAAGACTTAGATGTGCAGTTATGTTCAACTACGAGAACAACGGCGAGTCGTCAATGAGGAGGTAAGGCCGGACCTCCGAGCCGGCCGTTCTACAAGGCGGACAGGTAGCGCAAGGACGCTATTGCTGGCCGATCCCCTGGAGGGCGTCCGCTCCGTCGGCGCCGTGAGAGGGTGTCAATTTACGGCCGGCAACGACTGCGAGGTAGCCGCAGCCCTGCAAAGGCGGTATTTCGGCCACGGCGCAGAGAAAAAAAACCAGGAATAACCGAGTCCGCCCGCGTCTCTAGAACCGTTAAGGAGCAAAACCAGTTGCAAATGAGTCAAGTTTTTTCTGTATCCGGACATTAATCATTAGGTGGTTTGCTTTTTTTGAGGATTCTATAAGCGGG
>DATMQC010000002.1:0-7463 GCA_035567275.1 Chthoniobacterales bacterium
AAACTGTCGAAGATGGGTTAGGGGAAATTTTTGAGGCGGTTGGCGCGCCAGCCGTAGCCACTGTTTCGTGTTTCCTTGGCGCGTTTGGCTTGGTCGGGAAGGTAGAGACAGCGGTCTGTGGCGTCTCCGACCGGCGTGAGATGCCAAGGGATCACTGATGGGGATCGTCATGGGCTGGCGAGTGCCCGCCCCTTACCTCAATCGACTTAGCGCGGATTTCATACGCTCATCTTGGACGATTGATTGAGCCGGCTGCTTGGATCTTTCCCTTAGCCAATTTTTTAGATGCCCGGCGGTAGTTTTGCGCCCGAATTCAAAGATGTACCCTTGCTCTTTCCAGCGGAGCACCGTCCACCTCGAAACACGCAATGCTTGCGCAAGCTCCCCCGAATTTACTGGAACGTCATCTGCGAACAATTTCTGGACGGTCGAAACCGTCTCTGATGTTGAGGTCATGGCTGTTGTTCATGGCCTTCGCTGAAAATTTTGGGTGCGGCTGGTTATAACTTGTCAATAACTGCCAATTTAGTGGCTATAGCCTGTGCTTAACGTGTGCCTTCAGTGGAATAAGTGTCCTTCCAACCCATTATATAGCACAAACGGGCACCATTAAACACCAGATGTTGTGGGCATCAAGAAAAAAAATCGATTCGTGGAGAAAAACCTCAAGGGCCGAATGGGTGGTGAATCTCACCGGAAAAAGGCACACCGCAGACCCTCATCCAGCCTTGTAGCTTTCTGCAACAAAAACCTGCTCGAAAGACAAAAAAGGCGGTCCAAAATGACCGCCTTGGCTCTCTCATCTAAGAAATATTCGTTTTAGCGAAGAACCGCGGACTTTTCCTCCTGTCTGGCTACGTTCGTAGCGGCCAGCACGTGTTCATCCGCCAAGTCCTTGACCGCCCGATTCATTGGCTTGTCAACGATCGCCACGTCGGTGCCGGCGGTCACCCAATTGAAGATTTCCACCACATCACTCGACCGCATCCGGATGCATCCGTAGCTGGACTTTTTCCCAAGGGAGTCTTCCTGGGGTGTTCCATGAATGTAGATGCATCGGTGAAACGCATTTCTAGTTCTCTCGTCAAGACCGCGCAACCAGATGATCCGGCTGACGATCGGATCCCGGCCAGGGGCATTTACGGAAAGAATTTCACCGGTATAACGCCTCCCGTAAAAAACTCCGCCCACAGGCACGGTCGCACCGATCTTAGTTGCGACTACAAGTCTTCCAACCGGCGTGCACCAGCTCCCGAGAGCATCGCCTTCGCCGTATCTGGAGGTTGAAATTCGATAGGTTCTGACAACTTTGTTCTTTACGACAACCGCCAGCTTCTGCTCCGGAATACTTACAACCAATTTCGTTTCAAGGACTGGAGCGGGTGCCGGAGCCACTACAACCGCAGGAGCCGGCGCCTGCACAGGCGCCGGAGCACCTGGCGACGGCGACGGAGCAGGATTCTGACCTTGGCTGTAACCGGTTAAAGTTACCCACAGCAACGTAACTACGAGAAGTTTTTGCATCCTTTCTTAAGCCACTGAAATGTTCCGTGAGTTCCATTGGGGACGCGTAAGTCGCTGCCAAATTGAACCAAAAGCGACGTATGCGAAACCTATTTGAAACAACATTAGAAAGGGTACTGACAGAAATTCCCGGTTTTGAAAAGCATGAAATACGAAGTAGGTAAAGTAGCAGGCAAAAATTAATTCCACTAAGGGGATCACAGTGCGAACCGGTGAATACTTGCTCGTCTGCCATTGCTGCTTGGTTCGGACAATGCCGTATTTCGGGGTCCGGCTGAAATCGGACTGCCGGTTGAAGATGGCTTCCAGAACCCCGCGCGCATTGTTAATTGAAAGACCTATGCCAAGCGCCAATACAAACGGAAAGAACCAGATGTCCCGTTTCCAGGTTCGCGGATAGAGCTCGCGTTGGGCGCAAAGGTAAAATACCGCGGCTGATGCGGTGGTGGCTACAAATATTGGCACATCGACCATGAACATTCGGACAACGGCTCCGATCCCTGAGGGACTGGGACCTCCCGAGGGGGGATGCAAAAGCACACACAAAAAAGCCAATAAAAGGTAAGCAAAATTCGCGGTCAGATGTGCAGTAGCCTCGATCTTTATGTACAAAGGAAGGTTGCTGGCCCAGATACGGGGCAGGACCTTCTTACAAGTTTGTATGGATCCTTTCGTCCAACGATGCTGCTGGGTCTTGAAACCATCGATATCCACCGGCAACTCCGCCGGAGTAACGATATCCGCCAGAAAAACGAACTTCCAACCACGCAGTTGCGCCCGATAGCTAAGATCCAAATCTTCTGTCAGCGTGTCGTGCTGCCAACCGCCCGCTTCGCGAATACAGCTTTTCCTCCATAGGCCGGCGGTGCCGTTGAAATTGAAGAATCGGCCGGTCCGGCTCCGTGCAGTTTGTTCCAGTACAAGGTGACCATCCAGCAGGATCGCCTGGGCACGCGTCAGCCAGGAATAAGTTCGATTGATATGACCCCAGCGCGTTTGTATCATTCCCACCTTGGGATCCGCGAAATAATCGATACTCTCTTTCAGGATGTTTGGAGGTGGCACGAAATCGGCATCCAAAATAAAGAAAAATTCGCCTTTCGCTTTCTGAAACCCGTAGTCTAAGGCCCCCGCCTTGAACCCCACGCGATTCTCCCGCCTCAGCACGACCGCATCGAATCCCCGCGCCCGAAGTTTGGCCGCTTCGCGCTGAGAAAGCTGGTAGGTTTCATCCGTCGAATCATCCAGAACCTGTATCTCCAGTTTTTCAATCGGGTACTCAATTTCACCAATCGCTTTCAGCAATCGCTCGATTACATGAATTTCGTTGTAGACCGGAAGTTGAACCGTTACTACAGGGAGGTTGTCAAATCGAGCGGGGATCGCCGGCTGGCTATGCCTATTATTAAAATAGAGATGAATGATCAAATATCGGTGGATGCCATAGGCAGATAGAACGAGAACCACAAAAAAATAGCAAACCGTCCAAAGCAGCATCCCGGCTTCTCCATGCATATTAAGGAATGATAATCAGAGGGTTAAGGCCTTCCCCGCGTCATGATGCCCCTTTGACTCTAACGGTCAAGTGGAAATCCTTGACACAACTTCTCTGGCAGGAGTGCGATAGAGGCTTTAAAAATAACACGGATGCTCATTGGACTGTCTCGACTCGTCTTCGTCAACCTGGTTTTCGTAGTGCCCCTGGCTGTCCTCTGGACGGCGGAAGCCCAGGAGGAGGGGGACCTCTATCGTGATTCCCATTTTCGGGAAGAGCAAGGGATCAACGAATACACGACTCCTTCGATCGATAAACTGTTTCAAATGCTCGATTCGCTTAAGCCAATACCCAATCAGGAGCTTGCACGCCCACCGCAGCCACGTCGTTTGGATAATCGAATCAGATACGCTTTGAGCTTTGGCGTGCTGATTGGTGACGGGTTTCTGGCCGTCGAAGCGGAGGATACAAAAGCGATTGAGCCTCTGGGCCGGGAGTTGCTGCGACGTGCCAAGGGACTTGGCGTGCAGCAGCGCGTCAACCGACACAGCAAAGAATTGCTCGAATTGGCAAAGCGATCCGATTGGAAAGCGCTTCGCAAAGAATTGATTGTCACCCAGAATGACGTCGAAAACGCGATGCTTGATCTTCGGGACGAAGAGTTGGCGCATCTGCTAAGTCTTGGCGGATGGATTCGCGGTCTCGAAATCGCCGCGGCCAGCGTGGCGGCAGATTGGACACCGGAACGCGTCGCTAAACTGCGGCAGATGGAGCTGCTCGACTATTTCTTGCAGCAGCTTGATACTTTGTCACCGCCGCTCAAATCGACACCTCTGATTTCGAGGATTATCACTGCACTCAAGGACGTGCGCCAAAAGTTGACGGTTGATCCGCCGCTATCGAAAGAGGACGTTTCCAGTATCCGGGATACGGCGCGCGACCTGGTTGCACTGATTGATGAACAGAATCCGCCTTCCGGCATGAGCCCGCGGTATTGATCGACTTGGGAGGGCTTTGGCGATTCTTGGTTGCCGGGGCGGTTTGCGGTGTGAATTCTTTCTTCACCGACTTGTGCCACTATCTGTCGGTTTTGACATAGTGCGCGACCATTCGCAGTTCCATGGCCGGCCGCTTGTCCCGAGCACGCACAGCCGGTAGGGGCGCATCCGGCACCAGTTTCTAGAGGATCCGGAAGGATGGATTCGATGTCATTCAGCAGAAACTGGTGCGGGATAGGCTCTGACATAGCGCGCGAGTAGGCTCAGCATCCGAAACAGTTTTGGCTCGATATTTATTACATTTTTCCATTGTGTATTTTAATTTGGCGCGCTAAAGATAAAACATTATCTGAACATGTTATTCACCTAATGGCTCAACGCGAAAAAACTTCCCCACCCGGTTCGGAGATGATTAAGGCTGTCAGCGAGATGCTCCGCAACCTTGAAGAAATCTCCACTGACCCGTCCATCATCGGAAGTTGCCCTGAACTTCCCGGTATTGTACTCGACAAGGTACAAGCCACCCTGCGGGACCGGGACGGCGCTGAATACGCCGACCTCAATCGTGACTATAATCGCCTGCGAGCAGAGTACCTTCAAGCTCTTGTCGCTCATCCCATAGGACGCGGACTTGCGCTGCTTGCGGTGGGATCAGAGGGAGTAGCAATGATGGAGATCGGACGTCCTCCGTCATCGATCAGCGAAGTGCGCCTCGTTCAAGACAAACCGACGCGCGGCCGCAAGGAATCGTACAATTGCCATCATATTGTGCCCAAGGGCGTCCGATCTGTCTCAGATAAAATATGTGTGAATCATCCCACGAACTTCGTCATCGCTAAGACAACCCGCCGGGGACGCGACCAGTCGCAAAATCCGCACCATTTCTGGCATAGCCTATTGCTTCATCCACAGACACACAACGCTCCCGACCAACCGATACCCATTTACGTCGTACGCCCACTATTTCCGTTCTATCCCCCTATTGCGCAAGGCTACCGAAGCGCGGAAGAACTCAGGAAGAAGCTCGCAACTCTCGGTGCTCCGCCGCTGCCAGAAATCTGGGAGAAGAGGATCTTGGAATTTTCAAAAGCATCGAACCACCGTCCTTATGTTGTTCCGAAAGAGTTTCACGAGATAACGCGGATGTTTGGCGATCTCTTTAAGACGGAAAACAAAGATGCCGTCATCAATCAGGAACTTCGTGCGTGCCTTGCTGAAAAAGCTGCGAAACTGGCCGCTGAGTTTTTGCCGGCCGGTGCGTATGTAGACGGGAAACAACTTCCGGCTAACCACAAACCCAAGAGAATTTTGCCGGTGATCGAGACGACCAATGAACCCGCAACCGCCGTCTCAAAACCGGTGCCATCAAAAAACCGCAAAAGGAAGGCGCAGCGCCAAAACGCAGCCGCCCAACCGAAATCATGCCAACAGGCTATTTAAAAATATGCCCCTAAATTCAGATTATCTGCAGGAACTAAGTGATCTCTTCGTTGCCGACGTTAGAAAATCAGCATACTACGCAAACCTCTCGGAAAAGCAGCGGAGAGAATTTGAAGCGAAGGTTGAAGAAGAGGAGGTGCAAGGCGCGCACCCTCTGCTTCCGGGTGCCGCCGAAGAAGAACTGGATAGGCTGTCGAAGGCTATTCGAAAAGAACTGGGCATACTGCTCCCGAATGGGGTCACCGAAATATTGCGTCAGGTTGATGGATTCGTGGAAAACGGCGTTTCGCTCTATGGAGTCGACCCCGAATTTCGTGACGACCATTTTGACAGCGGTCCCGGGCTCCTGGCTGAGAACCAGGCGAATTGGTCAGGGTACGTGGAGACGGCTCAGAGATATTTGTTTATCGGTGATTCTGACCTCTGGTTTTTCGTGATCGAATTGAGCACTGGGCGGGCGCTGGCTCTGGACCGGTCGACTCTCATGACGAAGCACTCTTTTAAGACGGAAGAGGAGATGGTCGACGATATGATGTGTCAGGCGCTGGGTCATCTGGAAGATTATGAAGAAACGAATCTGAACCCAAGTCCTGGCAATCCTCCGAATAACCTCTTCTCGCGCAACTAGCTAGCGTTTACAAATACCTACGGATCTGTGACTTGTGCAAGGAACTTTGGATCGGTCATCGATTACGGGCTCGTCTGGAGGGGAGTTGCTTGCAACTCACGACGTTCGATTTTTCGCTTCCTACGGCACCTTGCGCCGGCGCAGCCAGTGGAGGCAGGGGTATTTTGTCGGGACCTGCCTCCAGTTTTTTGGTTACGGCGTGCTCAGGGGTCTTTGCTTGTCGCAACGCGGATATCCCGCTGTTCTCGAACAACCGGGTTTTGTGCGTGTAGAGATTTTTCGCGTCCTGCACGAATCGGTCTGGCCCATTCTGGACCGATATGAGGGTTACGACCCGGAAATTGGCAAAAATTCGCTCTTTATCCGGAAAGCTGTGGCCCTTGTGCGCCCCCAAATCTATGCGTGGGTCTATTTTCTGGGGCAGAATATACCGCGCGGACAACTGATTGAAATCGCTTCAAAGAATTTGGAATCGCGCTCAGATCGGTGTTTCTTACGTAGGATAAAACGAGATTATGGAAACCCCCTTTGCGATTGCCACGACAGTTGAAAAAGAACCGGGAAACAATTACCGGATTGATATTGAGATCATTGTTCCAGAGACTTTGGAAAAGTTCAGGCTTGATTTGAACGATCTAGGAGATCAGCCATGCCAAATTGGCGGCTTCCCCCCTTCGGGAGAATGGGGAAATGTGGTAGTAAAAACAAGAGGCCTACCGCGGCTGAAACCGGGAGATAAAGTTCCTGTAATATTGCAAGAATCATAACGACCTCTAGTCCTCACAAAGCAAGATCAACGGAGTCGCGCACAGTTGTCACGGAGGATTTCTTCGAAGGCGCCCAGGTCACGACTGACCTGCAACCGGAGGACCGGCCGGGGGAGCAGAAGCCGGCGTCGTCGTGATGTTCGGCCGTTCCCATAAACGAAAGCCTCCGCGGAACGCGGCGGCGTTTGTGCCTGCGCGACAGCCTTGCGGCAATTCTTTCAACTCCTTAACGTTCCCTCCACCCAGTACGACATACTCCGGTTCAAGGGCTGCGACCAGACGCGAGACGGCGTCTATCACGCAAGCGCGCCATTTCTTTCTGCCCAGGCGCTTCAAACCTCGAAGACCGATGTAGTCTTCAAACGTCCCTTTCCTGTAAGGAAGGTGCGCAAGCTCCGTCGGTTGAACTATACCCTCCGAAACTAAAGCGGAACCCAAACCTGTCCCAAGTCCGAGGAAAAGCATCCTGCCGCCTTCATAACTGCCCAGGGCCTGCATTGCCGCGTCATTGATAAGTCTTACGGGACATCCGAACTCCGCCTCGAAATCGAATCCGATCCATCCAGCACCAAGGTTGTGAGGTTCCGAAGCGATCCTGCCTCGAATTACGG
>DATMQC010000003.1:0-11031 GCA_035567275.1 Chthoniobacterales bacterium
TGGTCCTCGCGCAGGAGTCACTAGTTTTGGCAGTCGAATTTTGTTCGCTACTCAGCTAATTTGAGACCGGTCGCCGGCTACTGGGGCGGTTCAGGAACGGGCAAGGTGATAGCGGTGTTCGGCAATATCTCCAGGGGAACGCGGGGATCGCGGGGAAAGGCCGTTGATGCCCGTTGGCATGTGTTTCATGCCAACGTCCTTCTCGAGCGTGATCAAGTCCACGGCTCCACTTAAGAGTTTGCCCGGCAGGCTAATGAGACTGGTGCCGAACGAACCGATCCAGTTGGTCGCCAGATCGCTGCCGCGGTGGGGGACACAAATAAACACGATCCTTTGCACTCGTTGGTTCGCGTCGAAGATCAGTGCCCGCTTAACCACATTGTCGGCCGGAAGCTTGGCGTAGAGCCGATCCGGATCACCCTGAAAAACGCGTTCCCAGAGGACGCGCTTGGTCGTTGCCGCCTGCATTTTGGGAGAGCAGTCCGCCCATGCTGTGGCTAATGAGCACCGTTAACTGGTTCCGGGCGGTCCTGCGCGGGAAGACCTCCCAACATGTTTCACTACCTTCCGCAGTTACGCCAGCTAACGATGCGATTGCAAAAGCCGCAACCTGCACCTCCCAAGAAGCCGGTCGCCCTGAATGGGCGTCAGATTAAGAGTAAGTAAAGAACTTTCCGGCGGTGGCCGGTGAAGTTACGTGAAGTGGTCGAGATCCCGTTGACGTGACGGCATCCTCCGCATAGGGTTAGGACAAATCTCATCCCCCCAGGAGGTTCCATAAAGATGTCCGCCACGACCAACGATTCGTCGGTTCCGGATCAAGACCACCGCCCAAACCTTGTTCGCGCCGTGATCGCGAGCACCGTGGGAACCGCAATCGAATGGTATGACTTTTTCCTCTATAGCACCGTCACTGGACTGGTGTTCGCGAAAGAATTCTTTCCGAAGTCCGAACCATTGGTCGGTACCTTGGAAGCGTTCCTGATTTACGCGGTCGGCTTCGTCGCGCGGCCGGTTGGCGCGCTCATCTTCGGACACTACGGCGACCGCATGGGCCGCAAGGCAGCGCTGGTAGCGACGCTTCTGCTAATGGGGATCGCGACGGTCTTAGTCGGTTTCGTTCCGAACTACGCGCAGATCGGGATTTGGGGCGCGGTTCTTCTCACCGTCCTGCGATTTATTCAGGGTGTCGGCGTCGGCGGCGAGTGGGGTGGGTCGGTCCTCCTCGCCATGGAGTGGAGCAAGAGCCACGGCAACCGAGGATTTATCGCTTCCTGGCCGCAGTTTGGCGTTCCTTGTGGACTGTTTCTGTCCAACCTCGCGGTGTTGATCTTCAGCCAGGTCTCTGGGGATCAGTTTCATGTTTGGGGCTGGCGTGTGCCGTTCTTCCTCAGTGCGATTCTCATCGTCGTCGGTTTATGGATTCGCCTCGGAATATTGGAAACTCCGGTCTTCGCGAAGCTCCTCGTCGAAAATAAGATCGAGAAGGCGCCAGTGTTGGAAGTCATCAAGCGGCAACCGAGGTCAATCATCCTCTCAGCGCTCGCTCGGCTCACCGAGCAGACGCCATTCTATATTTTTACGGCCTTTGTCTTCGCCTACGGAGTGGGGTACCTGAAGGTGAGTCGTGATCTCCTGCTCTACTCGGTCATCGCGTTCTCTATGGTTGAGCTCTTTGCCATCCCGCTGGCGGGACATCTTTCGGATCGGATCGGTCGTAAACGGATGTACTTGATCGGCGCGTGCATCAATTTCGTCGTCGCTTTTCTCTTTTTTGGCTTGCTCTCGACGAAAAACCCGTTGCTCATTGTCGTTGGCATCGTGCTCGGGGCGATCGCCCATTCGTCAGTATACGGACCGCAAGCTGCGCTGATCGCCGAGCAATTCACGCCGCGGATGAGATACAGCGGCGCCTCGATAGGTTATCAGCTTGCGTCGATCATTGCCGGTGGGCCAGCGCCCCTGATTGCCGCTACATTGTTGGCGACTTATAAATCTGGCACAGTTATCGCAGTCTACGTGGCGATCTGCGCGGTGATCGGGTTCCTGGCAGCGTTGTTTATGACTGAATATTCGCGCAAGGATATCTCCAGCGAGTATGAGCATGTCGGTCGCAAGCCCGCGCCCGCGATCGGTGCGCAGGAGGAACCCGGCCGGTGAGCTATGGTTCACTCCTGAGGTAGGGTTTCTCCTCGTTCCTCTTGACGACAACCCTGGCAGTTACCCCCCCAATTTTTAAACATGAATTATGGTGCACTTGTCACCGAAGTTCTCGCCGAGAATCGGCAGGTCCTCGAAGCGGTGAATCCCGACGACATTGAACTTTTCATTCAGGAGATACTCAAAGCGAACACAATTCACCTGTATGCAATGGGACGCATGCAGCTTTCGGTTCGAGCGTTTGCCATGCGACTCAAGCACATGGGGATCGACACCTACGTCGTCTATGATACAACGAGCCCGCAGATCGGTCCCGGGGATCTGCTGATTGGTCATTGTGCGGTGACAAATGTCGAATTGAACGTCGTTCGCTTGGCGAAGGGTGCCGGCGCCAGAATCGCATTATTGACCGCGCACCCGGAGAATGAGCACGGACAACTCGCGGATCTCTGCGTGAGAATCCCCGGTCAGATTTTTGGCGGCTCCCAGGAGGTGAAATCGATTCAGCCGATGGCTTCGTTGCTGGAGCAAGCCCTCTTTCTGTTCACCGATATCGTCGTAATGCTGCTCATGGAAAGAAAAGGCGTGTCGGTCGAGTCGATGCAAAAGAGCCATACAAACCTCGAAGGCCTCCCGCATTCTTTCGCTTAGTCCAGAGTCGCTCAACGAATCAAAGAACATGCAAGACGGAGACATCATTCAACTCGCGCACGTGGTAGCGAACATCGATGCCACGATGAAGCACTACTACGAAACTTTCGGCTATGGCCCCTGGGATGTGTACGAATTCAGATCACCTCTGCTTCGCGAATCCATATATCGCGGCAAAGCTGCCGACCACGAATACCTGGTAGCGGTGACATGGGTGAACGGAGTGCAGTTGGAACTGATGCAGCCATTGAGCGGATATAGCATTTACAACGAGTACCTTGAACAGAACAAGAGTGGTTTTCAACACGCGAAAATCTATTTCAAAGATTGCCAGAAGGCCGTTGAGGATTTGAAGCTAAAAGGCTACGAAGTGATCCAAAGCGGCAAAATCGGGGAGGACGAGTTTTACTATCTCGATACCGAAAAAGATTTTGGAGTAGTTTGGGAGCTTGGCAACGTCGGCACAATGCCACCCAAACCTGCAAGGGTTTATCCCGCTTAAGCCGCCTCGGCTCCAAGGAATTTCACCGCTGCGCTTCCTATTCATAACCCCCCGAAAAAAACTATGCCATTCCCTAAAATAAACTCGCACGCCAGATATTTCTCAAAGGTATTTCGTCGGCTTTCACTGCTGATCTGTTTGCTCGGATTAGGTGGAAGCTGTTTTGCCAAAAACTATCAGATGGCGATTATTCCAAAACTTCGTGCTCCGTGGTTTAACCGGCTTGATGAAGGTGCCAAGAAAGCAGCCACGGAGTTCGGAGTGGATACGTATATGCAGGCCGCGGCATCAGCAGATGAGGCGGAGCAGGTACGATTAATTCAGGACGCGATCAGCCGTGGCGTCAACGCGCTGCTGATCGTGCCGAATAACGCTCAGTCATTGGAACCTGTCCTGGCCCAGGCCAAGCAACAAGGGATCGTTGTTATCACACATGAGTCGCCGAATCAGAAGAACGCAGACTTCGATATCGAAATGATCGATAACGAGAAGTTCGGCCGATTTGGTCTTGAAAAGATGGTGCAATTCATGGGATCTGACGGCGAGTACGTAATCTACGTCGGATCGCTCACCGTTCCGGCGCATAATATCTGGGCAGACGCAGCGATCAAGTTGGCGAAAGAAAAATATCCAAATTTGAAACTGGACGCTGATCGTTTCCCGGTGTCAGAGGACCAGAATGCGGCACGCCAGAAAGCGTTGGAAATTTTTCGAACTTATCCAAACGTCAAGGGATTTCTGTGCTTTGGCAGCCAGGGCGCCCCGGGTGCGGCCCAAGCGGTTCGGGATCAGCATTTGCAGGAAAAGACCGCCGTTGTTGGGACAACGTCTCCCAACCAGGCAGCGCAATACCTCGAGGATGGCTCGATGAAGTTCACGTTCCTCTGGGACCCAGGAGAAGCGGGATATGCGATGGTGTGGCTGGCCAAGCAAGTGCTCGACAAAAAGGAGGTGGTGGAAGGGACCGAGATTCCGACGATCGGCAAAATACCGGCTCTCAAGGGAAATACGATTGTTTATGACCGACCGCTGGGCGTGGATAAGAGCAACTACAAAGATTACAATTTTTGAATTGCTTACCTCCGGAAGGCAGAAACGGCGTGACGGCGTTGTATTGTGACGCTGCCACAGAGTACCGGTTCTCAAATGCAAATGACCCCTCTATTGCTCTGGCCGGCGGCTTAATTCCGCATGAGTGAACCGCCGGCAACTCAGGCGCAGGATGTTTTCCTGCGCCTGGAAAAGATCACCAAAACGTACGGTGGTGTCACTGCGCTCGATCAGGTTTCATGTTCTATCCGTAAAGGGGAGATTCACTGTCTTGCTGGAGAAAACGGATCCGGCAAATCGACGCTGATCAAAATAATTTCCGGCGTTGAGCATCCGGATAGCGGCTTGATTTTTTTTGACGGCGAATTACCTCGGCACCTGGACTCAACCGAGTCCATTAACCGCGGCGTCCAGGTGATTTACCAGGATCTCTCTCTTTTTTCTAATCTGACGGTGGCGGAAAATATCTCTCTGCCTCGGGTACTGGCTAGAAAAGCAGTCGCCCTTCGATGGTCGGAAATCCAGAGACGCGCCGCGGATGCGATCAAAAGAATTCGATTGGACATCGATCTCAAGGAGACAATTGGCAACCTTTCATTGGCCCAACAGCAATTGGTTGCCATCTGCCGGGCGCTTAGCGGCAACGTGAAATTGCTGATTATGGATGAGCCCACGACTGCCCTGACGCGGAAGGAGGTCGATATCCTGTTCTCGGTTGTCCGTGACCTGCAGGGCAAAGGCATCTCCATCTTGTTTGTCAGTCACAAATTGAATGAACTGTTCGAAGTAGCGGAGCGCTTCACAATTCTTCGGGACGGGAAATGGGTCGGCACATTCGATCAAAAGGACCTCGATTCGCGAAAGCTGGTGAAATTGATGACAGGCCAGGAAGTAGCCACTGACGCGTTCTGGCCTGACCTAAAAGACCGGGAAGTCCTCCTGGAAGTGCGAACTCTGTCAAAGCGGAACAATTTCAAGAATATCACTTTTCAACTGTATCGGGGCGAGATTCTCGGTCTGACCGGACTATTAGGCTCGGGCAGAACCGAACTTGCTTTGGCATTGTTCGGCATGAACCGGCCCGATTCCGGAGAAATTCTTATAGAGGGAAAACCGGTGCAGATTCATTCCGTCCAGGCCGCAGTCCGATTGGGCATCAGTTACGTACCGGAGAATCGGATCCGGCAAGGGCTCGTCATCGGTCAATCGATCGGATCGAACATTATTCTTGCGATTGCCGATCGTTTACTCGGTCGGTTCCGGCTCATCAGCTCGATCAAACGGAATCGGGTAATACACGGCTGGATTAGAAAGCTCGGGATCAAGGTACAGGATCCGGAGCTTCCGGTAGAAACGTTGTCGGGAGGAAACCAGCAAAGAGTTGTAATCGCGCGCTGGCTAGCCACCAGCCCGAAGGTGCTTATTTTAGATTGTCCGACGGTTGGAATCGATGTGGCGGCAAAGCGTAGCGTTCACCAATTAATACGTGAACTTTCCCAGACCGGGGTTGGAATTATTCTGATCACAGACGAAACCGGTGAAGCGCTTAATAACTGCGAACGCGTTCTGTTAATGAGAAGCGGCCGATTTATCGCCTGTCTCAATAGCTCGGAAGAAACCGAGCTGAGCATCCAGAGGCGGCTAGAGGAATCGTGAAGTAATCA
The DNA here is from genome assembly GCA_035567275.1 of Chthoniobacterales bacterium. Taxonomy (GTDB): domain Bacteria; phylum Verrucomicrobiota; class Verrucomicrobiia; order Chthoniobacterales; family JAFAMB01; genus DASZHC01. Next base: position 6,028 of record DATMQC010000003.1, read on the forward strand.
ATTCGGGTAGCGGTTTCGAAATGCAGCGCAGGAAATGAAAAAACTGGTCACCAAAAGCGAGTTTTACCTATTTCTGTTGATTCTGGTGTTAGGTGCCACGTTCACGGCTGCCAATCCCAAATTCCTGGCCCTGCAGAATATTCTGGATCTGCTGAAGAGCTATTCATTCTTCGGAATTCTTTCAGTGGGAGCGCTGGTCGTTCTGTTGTCGGGCGGGATCGATATTTCATTCACTGCGATTGCGCAAGTCGCTGAATACGTGACCGTTGCTGTGATTTTACAGTACGGCGGGAACTTGCTCACAGCGTTCCTGATATCCTCCATTATCGGTATCGTTTTGGGATTGATCAACGGTCTCTTAATTCATTTTCTGCAAATCCCGCCGATCATCACAACGATCGCCACTCTGAACCTTTATTTCGGTTGTCTCTATGTGATTTCGACCGGGAACATTATTTACCGGGTGCCGAAGTTCTTTCAGGATTTATCCGGGGCGATGCTTCCCGGCGGATTCCCAATGGTTGCGGTCTTCTGGTTTGGAGTTGTGATCGTTACCTGGCTGATTTTGCGTCAAACGGTATTAGGCAGAAGCATTTATGCGCTGGGCGGGAATTCAATCGCTGCGGAACGAGTAGGGTTCAAAATTCTGTACATCCGCCTGTTTGTGTATGGGTTTATGGGATTTTTGTCGGGCTTCGGCGCGGTCGTGCATACGGCCCTGGTTCAATCGGCTATACCTAACTCGATAGTGGGGCATGAACTCGATGTCCTGGCGGCTGTCGTACTCGGAGGCGCGAACATCTTTGGAGGTTCCGGATCACTAGCCGGAACGTTCATGGGTGTTGGACTCCTGGCTATGCTCGGGAACGGTTTGACCCTTATGGGGATATCTTCCTACTGGAATGACGTCGTAATCGGAATTGTCCTGCTTGTGGGGGTAACCTTTAGTTCTCTTCAACGAATGTACCTTGCGGGCCGGCGTGCAAAGGTTCTTGTCGAGGAGGGGGCCTTGTGAAGGAGTTTTTCCGGACACACCGCGACCTCCTGGGACTAACCGGAGTTCTCTGCGCGGCATTTCTGATAATGTGGGGATGCAACCCGAGTCACTTTGTCACGCTTAACAATCTTCGGTCGATGGCTTTCCAGTTGCCCGAGATAGGCATTCTCACTCTCGGAATGATGGTCGCGATGCTCCATGGGGGGATCAATCTGTCGATTGTCGGTTTGGCGAATCTCACCGGAATTACTGTCGCGCTGGTGCTGCATGCAATACTTCCGCCAGGCGTGAGTGGGGAGACCGGTTGGTGGTCGGTGATTGTGGCGGTTGCAACCGGATTTTTTGTTTCACTCCTGGTTGGTTTCCTCCAAGGTGTCCTGATCGGCTACGCCGGCGTCTCCGCCATCCTGGCCACTCTAGGGACGATGACGCTCGTTAATGGAGCCTGCGTCTTGATCACCCATGGTTCGACTCTTTCCAGTTTTCCTAACTCGATCCTGTTTCTTGGCAATGGATCCCTGGGACCTGTTCCGCTCCCGCTGTTGCTGTTTCTGATTTGTGCAGCGCTATTATCAATCATCCTTCGGCGAACCACTTTTGGTTTCAGCCTTTACATGCTGGGAACAAACCAGGAGGCAACGAAATTTGCCGGAATCAACAATCGGGTGATCCTATTGAGAGTCTATCTTTTGTCTTCCGTTCTGGCATCGATTGCCGGGCTCGTGATGATGGGACGATTCAATTCCGTCAAAGCGGATTACGGTCAATCGTATCTCTTGATTACAGTCCTCGCGGCTGTGCTCGGCGGCACCAGCGCCGGCGGGGGTTATGGAAAAGTGCTAGGAGTCGTGCTAGCTGTTGTGATGCTACAGATCATCGCTAGCGGTCTGAACCTTCTCGGGGTCGACCCCTTTTTCGCGATAGCAACCTGGGGAGCAATCCTCCTGGTCGTGATGACGCTGAACCATTTTCTTCGGGCCCGAGCCTAGAGGCGCTCTGCAGTGAACAACCCGGTTCAACAGTCTGTCGGACAACCCGCGCTGCGGATGGTCAACATCGAAAAGTATTTTGGCCTGGTGCGTGCGCTGACCAACATCAACCTGGAAGTTGGTCGCAATGAGATCGTGGGGCTGATCGGTGACAACGGAGCCGGTAAGTCGACGATGGTGAAAATCCTGACGGGCGTGTTTCCGCCAACCAAGGGCGAATTATACGTTGGGGGCCGCAAAGTCGATTTCCGCCGCTATAACGTCCAAAGCGCCCACGCGCATGGCATCGAAACCGTGTACCAGGATAAATCGCTCGGTGAAAAACAGGTCCTTTGGCGGAACTTCTTTATCGGACGGGAGATTGTGAACCGCTTTGGCTTCATCGACGTGAAAAAGGAAAAGGCCATTGCCAACGAGGTCATGGTCAATACCATTGGCTTCCGTGGCAAGGGCATAACGGTGGACTCCTACGTGAGCCAGCTTTCAGGCGGTGAGCGCCAGGGGATCGCCATTGGACGTGCGATGCATTTCGAGGCCGACCTGATCATTCTTGACGAGCCAACAGTTGCTTTGTCTCTGAAGGAGGTGGCGAAAGTGATCAACTTTGTACACAAGATCAAGGAGGGGGGCAAAGCGAGCATTTACATTTCCCACAGCATTCCGGACGTCTTTGAGGTCTCCGACCGCTTCGTCGTCCTCGATCGTGGTGAGATTGTAGCAAGCATTCCGAAGAAGGATATTAGTTTAAAGGGTTTAGATGAATTTCTGCTCGATTACGCGCACGGTCGGAAAGACAAGGTGCGATCATGAGCTTCGTCCGGTCATTCTTTAATTTTTTGCGTCGGCTGGAAGGCTTCGCAATCGCTATGGTGCTGTTGGTCCTGTACATTGCGTTGATCATTGCCGCCCCCAGCGTCTTCACGCACCCGCTGATCTATATATCTTTCCTGGAAACGGTTCCACCTACGCTCATTGCTGCATTGGGGCTCACGCTCGTCATTACCGCAGGTGAGATCGACTTGAGTTTCCCCGCCGTTGTTTCGCTGTCGGGTTTTGCACTTTCCTGGGGCTGGAAAACCTTTGACCCTGCCTACGGCGCCTGGATCGGAATCGGGCTGGCCCTTGCTGCTGGCGCTCTAGTTGGCTATATCAACGGCGCGATGGTCGCACGCATCGGCGTACCATCGATAATGGCAACCCTCGCCGCGAATTTTTTCTGGTACGGCATCTCGATTCTGCTCGCGGGCGGACTGCAGGTGACCCTCAAGGGAAGCCAGGACAATTTCGTCCACACCCTTTTTGTAGGCCGACTTTTTGGCACTGTGCCTGTTCAGGCGTTCTGGGCGTTGGGGCTGGCCGTGCTGCTCTGGTTCATCTTGAACCGGCACAAGTTCGGCGAGGGCGTCATGTTTATCGGTGACAACGCCAACGTCGCGCGGGTGATGGGTGTCAACGTCGAAGCGACCCGCATCAGGCTCTTCGCCTTGCACGGCATGATCGCGGCCTTTTCAGGAATTATCGTCACCCTTGATATCGGCGTGTTCTACCCCGACCAGGGCAACTTTCTCCTGCCAGCGATGGCATCAGTATTTGTTGGCGGGACCTCAATTGCCGGGGGCGCAGGTTCCATATTCGGGACAGTATTCGGAGCCTATGTCATTGGTTCGCTGGCAGCCGGCGTGGTGGCGACCACGATCAGCGGCTATTGGGTCCAGGTGGTGGAAGGCCTCGTCATGGCTGCGGTCATCGTGCTCAACGCGGCGACGGGAAAAGGCAATATGGCTGCGCTAACCAGCCGGTTCCGCCATTGGGGGGCGCCAGTTGCAGCCGACCCCGCTCAGGAACTGCTACAGAAGAACGACCCGGCGCGGAAGTGATCGGCAGCGGTTCGTCGGGTCTGTTTAGGCTTCCCCAAGGGAGGAAGCCTGGTTAATCTAAATGAGACCCCCCGGTGTCAGCGACATCGCTCACCAAAGAATCTGATTCATTCAAATAAGGAAACCGAAAATGAAACATATCTCTACCACTAGGGCGCTCGGGCTAGTATCCGTTTGCGTCCTGGCAATAGCCCCGGTGAAATCCAGCGGCGCCGAAGGCAAGCCGATCGTCGTCTATATGCAAATGGGCGGCGATCCGGGTATTGCCTCCGTGTTGGCCCGCACCACCGGTGCGGAGGCGGCAGCCAAGGCCCTTGGCATCGAACTGCATGAGCAGTACGCAAGCTGGGACACCAAAAAGATGATCGACCAGTTCAAGGAGGCGATTGCCGCCAAGCCTGACGGCATCGAAATTATGGGCCACCCCGGTGAAGACGCCATGGCGCCGCTGGTCGACCAGGCTGAAGCTGCTGGTATCATTGTCACCAGCGGCAACAATCCGCTGCCCAACCTCGAAAAAAAATACAAGGCCAAGGGCTTCGGCTATGCCGGTGCTGACCTGTATGCGGGTGGTTATTTGACCGGCCAGGCGATGGTTGACAGTGGGAAACTCAAGGCCGGCGACAAGGCCCTTGTGTGGGACATCTTCCATCAGGAGGGCCGGAGCCGAAGTTCCCAGGGTGTCTTTGACGCGCTGGAGAAAACTCTCGGCAAGGGCAACGTTGAAAAGCTCGACGTAACACAGGATATCGACTCCGATCCGACCAAGGGTATCCCTGTAATGACGGCCTATCTGGCGGCCCATCCGGACCTCAAGGCCATCGGAACGCAGCACGGTCAAATCACCGCCATCTTGCCCAAGATCCTGAAGGACGCTGGCAAAAAGCCCGGTGACATCGTGGTGGGTGGTATTGACCTCGGTCCGGACGTTATCGCCGGAATCAAGGCTGGCTACGTCGTGGCGAGCTTTGACCAGGTCCTGTACCTCCAGGGCTGGGATCCAGTACAGCAAATCTGGTTGACCAAGAAGTACCTCATCCCCGGCTTGCACCAGGACACGGGTGTCGGCGAAGTCACGCCAGCCAACGTCGATACCATTGCTCCCCTGATCGAGCAAGGCTTCCGCTAGACCAAGTAGCCA
>DATMQC010000004.1:0-19841 GCA_035567275.1 Chthoniobacterales bacterium
AAGCGCTACGATGTAGGCGAACCGTCTCGGTTTGCGCGGTTTTGAGGTGTGCAAAGCGGGGACGCTTCGCCTACTTAGCGCTTACGTTAGCGCTTATTGGACGCATCTCCGAGGCGACCGCCGGTCAGCTCGGAGATCTGCCCCTACCAGCGCGCCGTTGATACCCCTACACCTCGGTGGTCTGAGCCGCGGCCTCGCCGGTGTGCCGTCTCGCATATAATGGTGATGTCGCCACAGGTCAGTTGGCTGTTTTCAAGGCGCGAGCGAAGCGCCCATCCCGCCCCATTTTGAACGCAACGACGTCACTATTATATGCGAGACGGCACACTAGCTTCTTGGCGGAAGCTCTTGTGGTACTACCAGTAAGTTCACCAATTCGGTTCCGCGGATGACTGTAAGGGTGGATTCGATCCCTATTTCCGCACCGACAAGCGCGCGATGAAGATCGTCGATATTGTACAAAGGAGAACCTTTGAAGGCGATAATGATGTCGCCTTCGGTCAGACCGCAACGTTCCGCTGGTCCACCCTCCTCAGTCCCTGCGACCAGGATCCCCTGATTCTTCGCCCGCTTGTGGTATCGAACCAATCTCGGATGAATCGTGATGTTCTGCCCTGACAAACCAAGGTAGCTCCTTCGAATTTTCCCGTCCCGAATCAGCAATCCCGCGACCAGCTGAGCCGTGTTCGCGGCAATTGCGAAACAGAGTCCTTGCGCGGGCAGAATGACTGCCGTATTCACCCCGATCACTGCTCCCGAGGAGTTTACCAAAGGGCCTCCGGAGTTACCTGGGTTGAGGGCTGCATCGGTCTGGATGATATCATCCATTAGGCGGCCCGACTGCGCTCTCATCGACCTGCCCAGCGCGCTCACAACACCGGCGGTAACGGTTTGTTGAAAGCCAAAAGGGCTTCCGATGGCGATGGCGATTTGTCCCACGCAAAGTTTGTTCGAATCGGCAAACACAAGGAAAGGAAGGTGGGCCGAGTCGATACGAATCACCGCGAGATCGGTTTCCGGATCCTCTCCGACCAGCGTTGCGCTAAAGGATTGCGAATCCGGGAGATTTACCTCGATTGATTTTGCACCGTGAACGACGTGGCTGTTTGTAAGGATAAATCCGTCCGGGGCGATGATGAATCCGCTGCCACCGCCTTCGCCGCGTCCACCCGCCGTGACACCTTTAACCTGAATATTGACAACGGCTGGAGAGACGGCTGCTGCGGCACTGCTGACGGTCTTAGAGTAAGCGTCCACCAATTCGGCGTCATTTGGAGGTGCGCCGACTGAGGTGGGATCGCCGGGTGAATTTTCGACAAAGGTTCGGACCCAGGTCGGATAAAAATCGTAAAGCATAGTTGAATCCAGCGAAGATTCAGAGAACCAGGAATAAAGGTAACCGATATTGTTACAAATCAAGCGGAATTTTCCGACTCCCGCACTTCGCGAAGCACGTCCGCAAGCGTTATCTTGCCCAGTTCTCGCTCGAGCGCCCTTCCGGCCCGATCCCCAACCTCCATCATGACTTTGTTGATGTTTTTCCCAACCGGACATTTCCTGGAAGGCTCATTTGGATGCGAACCGAAGACCTGCCCTTTTTCTACGGCGCTGCGAATCTCACGGAGCGTCACCCGCTCAGGTCTGCGATTCAAAACTGAACCTCCATGTGGACCGCGCAAAGTCGAAATGAGTCCGGCTTCCTGCAGTTCGATAAGAATACGCCGAATGACCACTGGGTTTGTATTGACGGTCTCAGCAAGCCGGGTGGAAGGGTAGCGATGATCTTTTTCCAATCCCAGCACAGCCATCACGTGAACCGCGAAGGCGAACCGGCAATTGTGCATAGAATGAATGTAACCAAAGTAATTACGTTAATCCAATCGAAAAAGCATTCTTTGAAATCAATCCAAACAGGGTGATTATCCGGCAAACTCATGGAAAACAAAGTTCAATGGGGTGTTTTGGGTGCAGCAAATATCGCTTTGAAAAAAGTGATTCCGGCGATGCAGCGAGGTGAATCATCGCAGGTAACAGCGATTGCTTCGAGGGACATCAAGAAGGCCCGACAAGCCGCTGACCAACTCGGCGTCCGCAAAGCCTACGGAACTTACGAAGAGCTTCTGGCCGATCCGGAAATCGAGGTCGTTTATAATCCGTTGCCAAACCATCTTCATGTTCCCTGGACCATCAAAGCCGCTGAAGCCGGGAAGCATGTCTTGTGCGAAAAGCCTGTCGCGCTTAATGCCGAAGAAGCCAGAACCCTGCTGGAAGTCCGAAGTCGCACGGGCGCAAAGATCGAAGAGGCGTTTATGGTTCGAACGCACCCTCAGTGGATTGGCGTTCTTGAGCTGATCAAACAGGGCCGCATCGGCTCTGTACGCTCCGTTTCGGGGGCTTTCAGCTACAATAACCGGGACCCGAAGAATATCCGCAACATCGCAGATTTCGGCGGCGGCGCCCTCATGGATATCGGATGCTATCTGGTTTACACCTCGCGCCTTATCTTTGCTCAAGAACCATACCGTGTCTCCGGAGTCATCATAGAGGATCCCGAAATGCGAACGGACGCCGTGACGTCGGGCATCCTCGATTTTCCTGCGGGCCAATCCGTATTTACGTGCAGCACCCAGGTGGTGCCCTACCAGCGGGTCCAGATCTTCGGCACCGCAGGACGCATCGAGGTGGAGATCCCGTTCAATGCACCGCCGGACCAAGCTTGCCGGATCTTTGTGGACCCCGGAACCGATGTTTCCGGGCGCGAAGCCGAGGTCGTGGAATTTCCGGTTTGCGATCAGTACACGATCCAGGGCGACCTGTTTTCGAAAAGCGTTCGTGAGGGAACCCCGTTGCCGGTGCCGCTCGAGGGCTCGGTGCAGAACATGGCGGTGATTGATGCCGTTTTTCGCTCTGCCAAATCCGGGCGGTGGGAGGAACCGTAGTTCGCCGGAGAACACGTAGAGGCATAGGGAGCCCGGTTTTACTCCTTGTTATCGGGCAGAAATGATTAGTCGAACGGCACGGAGGTCGTCTCTCCCAAGGAACTTGAAATCGGACCGTCCGGTGAATCAACATGGTAGGGGCAGATCTCCGAGCTGCCCGCCGAGAACGGCCGCCTCGGAGATGCGGCCCTACCTGCCTGCCTCGAGACAACGGTCGCCTCGGAACGCAACCCCACCGACAGTAGCCGGCGGATTGTGCTGCCTAGGCGCTTTGTTCAATCGCCATTCGGTGTGCCTGAGTTCAGGGAGGCTGCCGGTTTTGCGGATAGCGAGCTTTTGGGAGAGGGTTCGGACGAGGGGGACGCGGAAGGGGCAGGACTTTCCTGAGGCAGCGGAGAAGGGGTCGGCTTGGCCAAAAGGTCTTCCCATTCCCAGAGTTCGCCTGCGAATCCTCCGATCTCGCCCAAGAGAGCTGCGCATCGGTCATGAAGTTTTTTCAGGTCGGGAGGTCCAGGAGGGTCCTCCGCCGAACCCGGGAAGACGATGTAGGTAATATTCAAATTACTCGCCGGCCTGATGTAGGGAGTTGAGCTCGGATCCAGTTGGGTGCAAACGCGCAGAGAAGCCTCCCCGATTTTGTACGAGGGGCCGGCATCGCCAAGTATCGCCGGATACAATTTTCCCTCGTAGCTTATAGCCACGCAGTCGCCGAGTTTTGGCAGAAACGGATGATTCGGTTGCCGAAGCATAAATCCGGGCAGAACCACGTACGGATCAATTTTCGCGATCAGAAAGCTATACTTTTTCAAGTCGCTCAATTCTCGTTGCGTCTGCTCGATCTGTTCTTTCAGAATCTTTTTTCTGTCCGCAGAAGTTGTCTTCGTATCGTACTCCGCCTGCAATTGTTTGAGTCTCTCTTCTCTTTCCGGAGCGAATTGGCTCGGCTTGTTCGTTTTCTTTGGCCAACGATAACTCGTGAATGGCTGAAAGTTTGTTAAAGAGCCGTTGACTTCGGCGTAGCGATCTGCGTCAGAGCCATCCGCGTTCACGTCCATGTCGCTCTGAATCAGAAGCGCTTTTCTGTTTGTTTTCACGTCGCTGAGCTCAAGGATCGTGTTGCAGTCAAAGAAATTGTGCCGGGAAATAATCTGGTCCAGACGCCCCAGCGCGCGATTGACTGCGTCCACTTTCAGTTGATACAGCCCATAGTAGAAATTTGATACCTTCGCCTTTGGGATATCATCTTTGATTCCGGGAAGCGTCGACGCGAGCAGGGGATCGGCGAGGGCAAGATCCTCCAGGGTTTGCGCTGCTTTTGGCATGCGTATGTTTATTTCGAGCTCGAGCGAATAGGCACCGGAGGTTTTGCGTCCGATAACGGCTGAATCCCCTTGCGAGGTTGTTACCTTTGAATGAAGCTCCAAGCCGTTGAACAGCCTTGCGGTCTCCATCCGAGACCATGGGATGAACGTTTCAGGCAAAGGGGTTGGCGTTGGAGTCGGGGAAGGAGAGGGTGTGGGCGTGGGACTCGGTTCTGGAGTGGTAGGGATTGGTCCGGGGCATCCGGTTGAAAGCAAGGTGAACGCTGCAACCGCCAAGACTCGAATCCAAGAGCGCGAGTCGATTCCCATGGATACCGCTATTTCGAGAACCAGGCGATAGCAGTCAACACGATACAGATCCCGCTGAGAACAATCATGGGGATTGCAGGCATCGGCTTCTTCTTAGCCGCATACGACCGGCCAAAGTGGACCAGCAACAGAACCGAAACGAGCAAGCCTAGAACGAACCCAGGAACGCCTGGTGATAACGAACCTGCAAAGATAAGGAGCGCGCCGCTTGCGCCTCCCGCAATTAGCGAGTCTTTGCTCTTAGCCCTGGCAAAACCAAGCGCTCCGCCTGCAATCGAAACTAATCCGAACAGGATGTAAAAGGCCTGTATAAGCATATCGCAAACTTATACCGTGCCGGAGATCTCGTAATCCAGAGGGGTCGAGGCACCAGACGAGATCTTTGTTCGCGCAACGTGTGCGTTCAAAAGAAGCCGCTTCACAAACATTGGCAGGAATGCCACGGTTGCCATCAGGAGGTTTACAACTGTTCCCGGAATGACCCTTGCACGATCGCGCGCAACCGCGCTCAGGGCTTGGCGAACTACCTCCTGCACCGGAACGGTGAGATAGTCAGGCACAGGTGGAGGGTACGTATCTCCCTCCCTCATCGCGACATCATCAAACTCTGTTTGAACACGTCCTGGGCAGAGAGCCGTGACGGAGATATTGGAATTGCGCAGTTCCGCGCGCAATGCCTCGCTGAAGCTCGTTACATAAGCTTTTGTTGCAGCGTAAACGGCGAAATTCGGCACCGGTATGAGGCTCGCGACGGAGCTAATATTCAAGATCGCTCCACAGCCGGATTTCCGCATGCTGGGAAGAATCCGGTAGACCAGATAGGTGAGAGCCTCGACGTTCACCTGAAGCATCGAGTGCACTCGCTCCCACTTGCTTTCAGCGAACATACCACGGTCCCCCAAACCCGCGTTGTTGACGAGCAGATCGACCGCCAACGCACTCTCATCGAGCCAGTCACAAAAACGTTTGAGTTCAGCCTGCTCGCTTAAGTCAAGCTGGCGGCAATACACCTCCAGTTCAGGATTTACTACCTTGAGCTCCAATTCCAAAGCCTCGAGGCGCTCATTCCGGCGCGCTACCAGGATCATCGTACTTACGACCGGGGCCAACTGCCGGGCGAATTCGCGGCCGATGCCTGCCGAAGCGCCCGTAATCAGCACCGTGCATTCAGCAAAATAGCTGATACTCATTTTTCCTTCCTAAGCTTGATCGGCAAAAGAGTCAATGCATCGCAATCGAGTGTCCTGTCCCCGAAATAACATGCCTTTCGTTGCGATCAAAATGGACCGCCGGCAAGGCGCGAGGAGGGCGCATATCTGAATCGATACGTAACCGACGAGGAACGCAGCCGCCGGTCCATTTTCATCGCAACCCCCCGGGCCGCGGCCAGTTGGCTGTTTTTCCACGTTGCTCGCTCCTTACGTCCCGCTCCATTTTTTGTTCCAGCTACGGGAGCTCCCAGATCAAGCAGGAGAACAAAAATGGGGCGGGATGCTCGTCGCTCGCGCCTTGAAAAACAGCCAACTGACCTGCGGCAAAAGACATGCTATTTCGGGGACAGGACACTAGTTCCGAGGCTGCTTGTCTGCCAAGCAAACCCAGGCTAATATTCGTATTCATGCAACTCGGCGTGGAGAACATGGCTGTGATCGGCCAGGAGCTCGCCATCCGATGGGCGGATGGGGCGGAAAGCTACTACCCATTGGAATTTCTCAGGCGTAATTGCCCATGCGCGCTTTGCGCGGGCGAGAAAGATATCTTTGGGAATGTCTACCGGGGAGAAGCGAGGCTAACGCCGAAAAGTTTCCAGCTCAAGAGTTGCGCAAGCGTCGGTGGATATGGGATTCAGCCCGAATGGGGGGACGGTCATGGCTCGGGGATCTTCTCTTTCAGCTATCTCAGGTCGTTAGATCGAAATCTCTCATGATCCCTCGTCTGAGATCCCTTCTTTTGGTGAGCGCCTTTGTATCGTCCGCCGTTGCTGCCGTTGTTACCCATTACTGGCGCGAACGTTTCGAAGCGGACTTTGATCCACGGCCACTGTTCAGCGTCATTTTCGCGCAGTTTCAGGCTTGCCGATCTGACGATTTCAATAAAGCGTATGATCAAGCCTCAACAGCCGCACAGGCGCACTTTTCTCTGGTTCAATACGCTACGAAGATTCGAAGCGAGTACGGACGCATCTCGAGCTGGAAAAAACTGGAATTCGGACGGACCTTTCTGGAGAACCAGCGCGCAATCGTTGAGGTCTATTTTTTGAGCGATCACGATCAGGTCACTCCGGCCCACTTTACCATGGTCCGGGAAGGCGCGATTTGGCGCATTGAGAATTTCGAAATACTTGAAACCTGGCCTGACGACCGGCGCTTGGCCGGGTTGAGCGTTTAGAATTCAACCAAGGCAACTGCGCATGACTTCCAGCGTTTTGTCGAGATCAGCGCTTGAATGCGCCAGGCAGAGAAAACCAGCTTCAAACTGGGAAGGGGCGAAATATACGCCTTTGCTCAGGCAGCCATGAAAATAATTTCGAAACGCGGCAAGATCCGATTTCAGAGCATCCGCAAAAGACCAGATCGGCGTTTCTGCGAAAAAGAGGCAGAACATTGAGCCGAGCCGATGAAACTCGTAGGCTCTGCCTTTCTCCCGTAGAATTTGCTGAACGCCGATTTCCATCTCTGCACCGATCTGTTCAAGTCGCGACCAGCCGTCGACTCTTTCCAGTTCGCGGAGTTGAGCCAAACCGGCTGCCATCGCCAAAGGATTTCCGGAAAGTGTTCCCGCCTGATACACGGGTCCTTCCGGTGACAAGTAATCCATGACATCGCTTCGTCCGCCGAAAGCTCCAATTGGAAGACCGCCACCAATGACCTTCCCCATGGCCGTAAGATCCGGCGTGATTCGGGCCAATTCCTGATAGCCGCCCTTTGCAACCCGGAAGCCGGTCATTACTTCATCGAATATCAAAAGCGCGCCGGACACGTTGCACAATGTCCTGAGTTGCTCGTAAAATCCTGGTTTTGGGAGATAGAGCCCGGCATTAGCGGGTACGGCCTCGACGATAACCGCCGCGAGTTGATCGCCAAATTTTTCGAAAGTTTCGGCCAACGCCTCGGCGCTGTTGTACGGAATCGTAATTGTCAGTTGGGCGAATTCAGGCGGAACTCCGGCGCTGTCGGGATTCCCATGCGTCAGCGCGCCGCTTCCAGCCTTTACCAGCAGCGAGTCCACATGCCCGTGATAGCAGCCCTCGAACTTTACAATGAGCTTTCGATCAGTAAATCCGCGTGCCAGTCGGATGCAGGACATCGTGGCCTCAGTGCCGCTGTTTACCAACCGCACTTTCTGAAGTGAAGGAACCCAGGTGCAAAGAAGCCGCGCCATCTCGACCTCCAGCGGATTGGGAATGCCAAAGCTTAAGCCTCCCAAGGCTGCTTCCCGTACTGCCTCCACGACGACATCCGGTGCATGGCCAAGGATTGCCGGACCCCAAGTTCCCACGTAGTCAATGTACTCCCTTCCTTCGACGTCCCAAAGCCGCGAGCCTTTGGCTTTCGCCACGAAAAATGGCTCGCCGCCAACGTTACGAAAGGCGCGGACCGGAGAGTTCACTCCGCCTGGGATAAATCGTTTGGCTTCGGCAAAAAGGGCGGAACTGGTCATGGGTGCTGGTGTCCTGTCCCCGAAATAGCATGTCTTTCGCCGCAGGTCAGTTGGCTGTTTTTCAAGGCGCGAGCGACGAGCATATCTAAAGCGATACGTAAGGAGCGAGCAACACCGGAAAACAGCCAACTGGCCGCGGCCCACAGGGTTGCGATGAAAATGGGCCGGCGGCCGCGTTGCTCGTCGGTTACGTATCGATTCAGATATGCGCCCTTCTCGCGCCTTGCCGGCGGCCCATTTTGATCGCAACGAAATGGCATGTTATTTCGGGGACAGGACACTAGAATAACGTCATTTGAGACACCAAGCCAACGCCGTAGAGTTCAGAACATGAGCCTGCCGGTTAAGTTTGATCACTGCGTCGTGCACGTCACAGATTGGGAACGATCGAATCAATTTTATCGTGAAGTCGTAGGGGCTGAGATTATCGATCGAAACGGACGATTCGTTTACCGCTTCGGAGAAACGCAACTGAATCTGCACGGTCCTGGGGTGAAGGCGGACCCCCTCGCCGGGGTGCCGGTACCTCCCGGAGGCACCGACCTCTGCTTTGCCTGGAACGGTCCGATAGAAGACGCGATCCGGCATCTGCGTCGCAGGAACGTGCCGATTGAGCTTGGGCCCGTTAAGCGTTTCGGGGCTTCGGGAGAGGGAACGTCGGTTTATTTCCGCGACCCCGACGGTTCGTTGCTGGAGTTCATTTCGTATCTCTAGGGGCAAACGAACATTGATCGATCCCTCAGTCCTTTCTAACCTAACCTCAGTTATGGAGGAAGAAATCTTCGATTATGTTGTGGTTGGCTCTGGGGCCGGAGGTGGCCCGGTATCATGTCGCCTCGCGTTGGCGGGCTATCGCGTATTACTTCTGGAAGCCGGCGGAAACGAGGAAGGGCTTGTGTATCAGGTGCCCGCCTTCCACGGTTTGGCTACGGAAGACCCTGAGCTGAGCTGGGATTTCTTTGTTCGACATTATCAGGACGAAACTCAGCAGGCTCGTGACACGAAGTATGTTCCGGATCGAAAGGGGATCCTCTACCCCCGCGCCGCCACCGTGGGCGGGTGCACAGCGCACAATGCGATGATCACAGTGTACCCGCACAACAGCGACTGGAAGCTCATTGCCAACATAACCGGAGATTCGAGTTGGGAACCGGATCGGATGCGAAGCTACTTCGAGCGTCTCGAGAAATGTGGTTATCGTCGAGCCCCGTCGAACGGCAGAAATCCTTCCCGGCACGGGTTTTCGGGCTGGTTGACGACCAGCCTTGCAAGCCCTGAGGTTGCCCTCACCGATATCGATCTCCTTGGCGAGATGATGGCTGCAGTCTGTCAGAGCTTCTCGGAATCTCGAATGCCGGACCGACTGCGTACGCTCTTGCGTTTGGCCAAGGACGTTTCCCGACCGGGGGGTGCGTTAGAGGAATTCTTGTCGGAGATGGCCGATCCAAATGACTGGGAGTGGAATCAGATGAGCGGAACCGGGATAGTTTTGATTCCGCTCGCGACGCGACGTGGGACCCGCATTGGAACGCGGGAATTTATTCGTCAAACCGCGGAACAAACCGGCTCGAAGCTCGAACTTCGGCCACACTCACTGGTGAGTCGGGTGATCTTCGACGACCAAAAGCGCGCTGTCGGTGTGGAATACCTTTCCGGCGAACATCTCTACAAGGCAGATCTTAACTCTTCACCGGATCATACGTTTGAAAAGCGTACAGTGAGCGTTCGGCGCGAGGTTATCCTGGCTGGGGGCGCGTTTAATACGCCGCAGCTTCTAATGTTGTCCGGAATAGGGCCGGCGGAACACCTGCAGAAATTTGGGATCAAAACTCTTGTTGACCTGCCGGGGGTAGGGGAGAACCTGCAAGATCGATATGAAGTGAGCGTCGTCAGCCACCTGAAGGGGGATATGATCGCCCTCAAGAGTGCAACATTTGCGCCAGCGAAGCCGGGTGAACAGCCGGACCCGGATTTGCTGGCGTGGCAGGAGCGGAGAGAAGGGCTATACACCACTAACGGCGCGGTTATCGGAATCATCACCCGTTCCAGTCCAGAGATACCCGAGCCGGATCTTTTTATCTTCGGGTTTCCCAGCTTCTTCAAAGGCTATTTCCCGGGCTATTCTTTATCCCTTGAACAAAGCCACGATAAGTTCACCTGGTCCATCTTGAAAGCTCACACCGAGAACAGGGGCGGATCCGTGAGATTGCAGTCAATTGATCCACGCGACCCGCCAGAAATCAATTTTCACTATTTTGATGAAGGTACGGACCATGCTCAAAGAGATCTCGAATCAGTTTTGCAAGGCGTGAAAATTGCCAGGAGCATTTCCGAAAGAATTAGTTCTCTGGTCCGAGAAGAAATTCTCCCTGGAATTGCGGCCGATTCAGACAACAAATTACTTCAATGGATCAAGAATGAAGCCTGGGGCCATCACGCCTCGTGCACCTGCAGAATCGGCGCAGATAACGACCCTGGGGCGGTTCTGGACAGCAAATTCCGTGTGCGTGGCGTGAGAAACCTTCGCGTGGTTGACGCTTCCGTGTTTCCCAGAATACCCGGCTTTTTCATTGTCACACCCATTTATATGATCAGCGAAAAGGCTGCGGATGTGATCCTTGAATGCGCCAATCGCACTGATTGAAACCAAGTACGCTTCTTCTTCGGGAAGATGGCAACCCGGCGGTGGCAACGCTGATCGGAAGGAAAGCTGAGGGCTGCGGTCCCTCGCAGCCGTGCCCGGCCGTAGATTGACACCGATTCATGGCACCGACATAGCGGACGCCCTTCAGCTCCAGGGAATCGGCCAGACACCCCAAGCGTCGCTCTGTTAAACCCAGATCCCGAAATTAGGGAATCATCCTCGTCCTCGTCATCGTGCTCGTCCTCGATTTATTGGGATTCTGCGCCGAGAAAAGAGCCGATCTTCCTGGGAATTATTTTGTTCCGTTAGTGTGACGGTGAGATGTTAGAATTCTCGAGAACGAGGACGACTTCTCGACTTCGGTATTTAGGTTAAAAAGTCTTAATCAAATCGATCAAGTCCTGTTGTTCTTTGGGCGTCAACGCCGCCGCGGTATAGTGGCCTCGATCCATCACGAGATCCGGGCACTTACTTGCGTCTAAGAACGCCTGGCCAAGCTTATTCCGGAGCTCCTCCGCTTTTTTCTGATCATCGCTATTGTTTGGATCGAGCTTCTTCAATTCATTCGTCGTCAAAATTGCCAGCGCCAGTGCCTTCAAGGTCTTATCCAATTTGTCGGGATCCAGATTCGCTATCAGATCAACCGGGGTGCCAGCCGGTATCCACGCAATTTTGAGGTCACCCCTCAATATCGACGGCTGGAAGAAAGGCAGGTGCAAACCGGTTAGACCGTTTGCCAGTACTCCCAGTTGAGAGGCGGGGATTTCAATGGAGGTCTCCTGCGTGGTGCGCCAGATTAGTCCATGATCTTTTGCCAACCGGGTCGGATCGGCCGCATCCTGATCAGGCACTTTCCAATGGAGACTCTCATCCTGATACCCTAGGTAACGCTTCTTGGCCGCTTCCGCGACTAGCACTTCCCACGAACGGGAATCGTTTTCGTCCTTTTTGGTCTGGACCAGCAATTTGCTAATCCCATCGTTGAAAGCCTCTATCCGGCCCTTCACCGACGGGTCATTGTTGAAGATCCCGACCGAGTTGTTATGTAGGTACGGTGCCGTCGCCCAAACGCTTACAAGGCTGGCTGGACGATAGTAGCCTCGTCCGCCGCCCGGAGCTTCGAATGTGTCGTTGAATGTCGCGTCCCCGCTCTGCGGTTTGTATGGATTAAAGATCTGGATCTGGCCAACTGGAGGTAGCTGCTTGTAGGTGTCTGAAGAGAAATCCTCCCACATGTGACCGGCGATCGCATTTGTGGCGAGGGCCCGACCGGCGTTCGTCCCGATTAAACTGACCGGCACGCGACGGTCACTAGATAAATAGTTCTCGTGCCAGAACTCCGGCTTTTCCACGGCGGCCAGAGCCCAGTCCCGGTACCGGGAATAAAAAGGGTGGCCCGGCTTGTGTAAAAGATCGAGCAGATCGGTGTCCTTAACCTCTTCGAAAAAGTCTGGCTGCTTACTGGAGTGACAAGCGATACAGTTCTGTGCGAACACACGACGGCCTTCCTTCAGGGCAGGGTCCCACGGCACACCGGCCGGTCGGCCATCCTGGCCCTTCTTCAAGAATTCCGTCCCACCCGGCGCATCTTTCAACCGCATCGCCGGAGCCGATTTGAGAAAGAATTTCGCCAAGTAAGGAGCGCGAACCCTGGTTGCCTGCCAATAGACCGAGTTTTCCTCGCATTCGCTGATCTTGAAAGGTCTCTGCGGTGTAAACCCTATCATCGGGTTGTGCAGCTGTATCCAACGCTCCGAATAAGTACCTAGATTAAGATAGACACGCACCAGTGCGCCATATGCGCCGATGGAGTCAGAGCCGTCCAGAAGCACGCGAGGCACCGGTCGAGGATTCTGCGTAGGGTCAGGAGTATCCGGCAGAAGCGACGGAAGCTTAATTGAAGCACTGGACTGCTGCTCGGGCGCATTCTCGCCCAACTTGGTGCCACTGATGTGCAGCGAATTTTCATACGGTTCACGTTCGCCTCTGGATAGAAATGTACCCGCGCGACGGAGACGTTCCGGCAACTCAAAAATCGCATTCATCGTGTTCGCGTTGTTAATGTTGTCCGTAACAACCAGCGAAGTGTCAATCGTTCCCGGCAGCTGCGAATCAAGCACCTGAGCGACGAAGTTGTCATTAGAAAGCAACCCGGCGACTACCGTTCTAGGCCGGAAATACTGGGCGCCGATGACAGAAGAAAGGTTTTCCCACTTTGGATTTTCAGGATCGGCCGGAGGATTGAGCGGATGAGGCCCGACGTGGCAAAACGCGCAGCTCATCCCTACCCGATAGGGGCGAACCAGCTTCGGATTATTAAAATAGTTTTCATCGGCAAAATATTTTTGTACATCCCACTTCTTTCGTGCCTCTTCGTCAAAGGCTGGATTTTTGAATAGGCGCAGGCCAATCACTCCCGATGAGAGCCCGTAGACATCTTCGCTCGGCTTGCGGGACTGAGGGTCGGGTTGCTCAAGAAAAAGCCCGCTGTAGCTATCCGCTTGTTTGGCCGGCTGACAACCCGGCTCGTTGATCAGACCCGCTTCCTTGAACCTTTTCGACCTCTTGTCCGCGGCCGTTTCGGCAGAGGGGCTGCCAACAATCTTCAAAAAATCCAGGAACCCGTAACTATGTTGAGTTAACCAATCCCAAAATGCTTCGTTGCCGCCGCACCACATTATCCACGTGTTCCGGCCTTTGATCTCATCCGAATCCAGCGGCAAACGCTTTGCCGATGCCGGGTGATCGTCGTTTGGGTCGCCGACCATGTCCATGTCGCTGAAGTAATCGAACTCGGCGATTGGAAAATCCCTCGCTGTTTTTCGAGCGGCTTTAGCCTCGTCCCACGGGACAGGCTGTGCCGAAAGTTGATCTGTGAGACTTATCAGCCCACAAAGGATGGCTAATGATTTAACTGTATGAAGAGCACGGATGTTCATTGTGATTCCATCAACAAAGAGTTTCGGGCTACACAGTCCCCATGCAATTTTCTGCTGTACGCAACGTGGCCACCGATAGATTGGCTCGACTTGGGATTAAACAACAAGCCCAAAATAGCAAAATGAAGAGACTTGCTAACGATCCGCACCTATTAGGAAACCTAATATGGCGACGCGCAGAGAACCGGCTTCGACTTACCAGCTTTACGTAGGTTTATTTTTTAAAATCCAGGGCGAAATCAATCAATCTCTTTTTGTCCCAATAAACTTTCCCAAGATAAATCCCGGGCGCAATGCTCCGGATTTCATCCCGAATCCAATGCGCGATCAGCGACGTCTCGGAATAGTCGAGGACGATACATTCCTTGCCATCCAGCCAACTCGCCGCCTTATAGATTTTTGCGATGATCGCGCGCACGCCGAGAGGCAGAATCTTGTTTCGTAAGAGACCTTTCTGCGAATCGAAAACTTTACCTTGCCACGCGAAATGATTGATCATTTCGGCAATATCCGCCGTGTAGGTGGTGCCGGGAGCGATGATGGCAGTGCCTTTTGCTTCGCCATCAGGAATGTCGCCCGGCGGGCTTTTTTCGAAGAGATCGTCGAGTTGAGACTGCGACAGTTTCAGCAAATCTGGAACGGTTATAGCCATGGCTTGGGGTGTCAGTGAAGCGTTATCCGAAGCATTCCAAATTGCAACATCAATAAGCGTCTCCTTTGCCTCTGGAAACACTTTCGGCAAATGCTTTTTGAAGCTATTCTTAATCAGGCTTACTCCACCCTGTGCTGCAAAGGCTGAAACCTAGGAGCAACGCAAGTCTGGCACAACTTTTCGAGACCTTCGCGCCGGAGAACCATCGGATCTGAGAAACGAGTCGCAAATATAACATACTCTCTGCCGCGCAATGAATTGGATGTTTCGATCGAATTCATTAATACTTTTTAAACGGACTCTGAATCTTCAACCGTAGGATAGCATGCAAGAAATTGATTCAAATGTCAGCCGGCCCATGCCGCCGGCGAATACGGGCTCGGCGTTGTTGAACTGGCTCAGCGACTTCTCGACCTTCTTGATACACGTCGAACGTAGGTTTGATCCCTGGATTCGCCCGACGTTCGATGCGTTGCTTCGTGATCGCGTCGCGCGTTGGACTACGGCGTTGATCAATCTGCAGCGGCCAAACGAAGGCCTGAAGATCGCCGAGGAAAAGCTGTTCCCGGGTGAAGAAGAGTATCTCGACTCCATCATCTCGAGTTTTGAAAAGCAAATGAGAGGGCTGTGGAAACCTGGCGGCTTTGAACGAGGCGGGAACACGAAAACGCACGGGATCGTGCGGGGCGAGTACATTGTGCGCGACAATTTACCTCCGGAGTTCCGGCACGGCATTTACGCGAAGGGCCGAACATTTCCCGCATGGGTGCGCTTCTCCGGACCGGGTCCCTACATCACGCCGGATATCGATGATGTAGGTTTTATGAGCATCAGCATTAAGCTCATGGGTGTTCCCGGGCCGAAATTGATAGAGGAGGAAAAATTCACCCTCGATATGTTCGGTGTTTCCACGCCGACCTTCGTGACACCGGATACGAAGGCGAACGCGCAGCTGCAAATAGAGAGTGTTAAGAACGCACAAATATTCTACTTCCTGAATTTTAAGCGTTCACACGTCCTCGACCTCATCATGCAGTCGCTCTGGGTCAAGACTCAGAGCAGTCCGTTTCAAGCGCCCTATTTCAGTTGTGTTCCCTATCTCCTGGGAGAAGGCCAGGCGATGCAATATTCGGTGTGGCCAAAAAACAAGAAACGGACACCGGTTCCGCGTCTGCCTTTCCGCCCGCCGGATGATTATTTGCGAAATGCGATGGTGGCCTCCTTGGCGGAGGGAGATGTCGAGTTCGACATTCGTATGCAGCTGCAGACTGATCCCCATCTTATGCCAATCGAGAACAATGCGGTGCTCTGGCCGGAGAAACTATCGCCACGGGTTTCGGTGGCGACCCTTCGCCTCCCGAAGCAGAAGTTCGATTCTCCGGCCCAGATCGCCTTCGCGAAACAGCTTTCGTATAATCCGTGGCACACGATCGCCGAGCATCGTCCTCTGGGCAATCAAAGCCGCGCCAGGCGCCGGATGTACCTGGTTCTTTCCGGGCTGCGGCATTCGATGAACGGGATTCCTCACTACGAGCCGACCGGAAACGAAGTCTTCGATTAGCTCAAAGGATGCTATGACTCCCCAATCAAGCTTCATGGTTCTGGCGCCGATCGTCCCGTCGCGCGAAAAGGAATTACGCGCGTTGCTCGCATCCATGAACGAAGGACCGGGCCGCGTGAATGCGACCAACGCGCTTATCCCGTTCGCAAAGTTCGAAAACCTTCATTTCGCGCGCCTGATCATTCTCGATGACAAAACGACCGGAGACGTGCGCGTCTACGGTTTGCACCCTAAGCAGTATCCACTCTACCTGGCGTTTCTCGGAGACATGGACGGCGATGAAAATAGCTTTCTGGAGGATCTGGTGAAGGTCGCGGCGAATGGTTTGCGCAAGATCTTTTCCTGTTGCGAAAAATTCGGAGCTGACACCGACATCCTGAATTGGATGAAAGAACGCCGGAAGCCTTCGATTGCGAACTATGTGAACACGCGCGGTCGAACGGTTCGCCGCATCCGTGAAGAGGCAACCCTATACGAAGTCGTTGAGAGTTATATCCAAAAGAACTCGTCACTCTGGAATCTGGCCCCTCGGGAGGTTCATGCGAAATTGAAACAATTCGTCGATGCGGAAAAAGCTTCGGGACGCCTGACGCTCTCGCCCGCAAGGCCCACCCCGTTCGGATGGTGGATCCGGAATCTGCTGCACCTGCTGGGAGTACCGTTGCTGGTTTTGGTCCTATCTCCGCTGCTGATAGTCATTGCACCGTTCTATATCGTCCGGCTGCGCATGCTCGAGAAAACCGATCCTGAAGTATGCCCCACAGTCGACCAGGGCTACGGCGAGGAATTGTCGGGCGGGGAAGATCACTATGTGAGCAATCAATTCAGCGCCATGGGCAGCCTGAAACCAGGTCTGTTGCGCTTATTAACGGCGATCGGCGTGTTAGGCACCGTCGATTATGCAGCGCGGCACATCGTTCGCCCCGGACGGTTGGGGCGCATTCGCACTATCCATTTTGCGCGTTGGGTTTTTCTCGACGGCACAAAACGAATGATCTTTTGCAGCAACTACGACGGGAGCGTTGAGACTTATAGGGACGATTTTATCAACAAAACGGGCTTTGGAATTAACGCTACTTTCGGCGGTGCAGTCGGCTTCCCGAGAACCAATTGGATTGTGCTGGACGGATGCCAGGACGAGCCGAAGTACGTGGAATACCATCGGCGCCACACGATGCCGACTCAGGTCTGGTATAAAGCCTATCCCGGGCTGACCGCGGTCGATCTGGAAAGGAATGAGCGCATTCGCAAAGGGTTGGAAATCTCGTCATTAAACAATCAAGAAGCGAGCGAATGGCTGGCGTTACTATGAGCGAATTCGATTACACGGATGTTCAAGGTTTGGTGCGCTTCGGGTACAAAAAAATGACCAAGGCCTCGTATGCGCTCTTACGCGTGAAGGACGCGGCCTTGGCTCGGGCCTGGTTGCGCTCCGCTCCTGTCACCTCCGCGGTGGAAGTTAAACCGCCACCCACTACCGCCCTCCAGGTTGCATTGACTGCGCCCGGTCTTGAAGCCCTGGCTGTAGCGGCATCGGTGATCGCAGAATTCTCGCACGAGTTTCGAGGCGGGATGACGGAGGAGAGCCGTTCCCGGCAATTGGGAGATGTGGAAGCCAATGCGCCCGAACATTGGAGTTGGGGTGGCCCGGCGCGCGTACCGCATCTCGTGGTCATGTTTTTTGGCGAGCCTGGACCGTTCGAAACCTTTGTCCAAACTTCGAAAGGTCCGTCTTGGAATGACGCCTTCGATACGCTGGCTTGTCTTGACGCCAGTGATTTTGGCGGAGTGGAAGCATTCGGCTTCGCGGACGGTATCAGTCAGCCGGAGATAGACTGGAATCAGAGGCTCACAGTTCCGCGCACGCAACTTGACTATAGCAACATTGTCGCTCTCGGAGAGTTCCTGCTAGGGTATCGCAGCGAATACGGCAAGTATACGGATCGACCTTTGCTCGACGACAGTGCCGCCAGCGCGGATTTGCCAGCAGCAGAAGATGCGCCGGGGAAAAAAGACCTTGGCCGCAACGGGACCTATCTGGTGTTTCGCCAATTGCAACAAGACGTGCGCATGTTTTGGCAGTTCGCTCTTCAGCAATCTGGTGGCGACATTCCGCAGGCCGAAAAGTTAGCCTCGGCGATGGTCGGCCGAATGAGATCAGGCGATCCGCTAGAGCCGATTCAGGAACAAGAGATTCCCGGTATCCACACGACGCCGGGCCAAAAGGAGCAGAACCGGTTCACATTCGATCAAGACCCGGCCGGCAGCCGCTGCCCCTTTGGCGCCCACGTGCGCCGCGCAAATCCACGCAATACGGATTTTCCTGACCGGCCACGCAACGTATTGACCAAACTGATTACGATGCTGGGTTTCGGTCCAAAGGGTTTACACGATGACTTGATCTCCTCCGTTCGCTTCCATCGCATCGTGCGACGCGGCCGGGAATACGGGACCAAGTTAGATCTGGAACAGGCGCTCGCGCCCGCGCCCGCCCGCAACTTGAACCCGGAGAGCGGACTGCACTTCATTTGTCTGAACGCTAACATCTTACGCCAATTCGAATTTCTGCAAAACGCGTGGTTGAACAGCACCAAGTTTTCCGGGTTGACATGGGAGAGCGATCCGCTGCTCGGCAACCGTGTCGCGCTCCCCGGCTGCCCTGTCACCAGTGACTTCACTATGCAGAATAGCGGCGGGTTACGACGCTGGGTTTCTGGATTGCCTCAGTTCATCAAGGTGCGCGGCGGCGCCTACTTTTTCATGCCGGGGATCAAGGCGCTGCGCTACTTCGGGCAGACTGGGAGCAGCACTCCCTGATCCGCAACGCTCGCAAACCGGCGAGCATTCTTTGGATTGATGGAAGTAGTGCTCTGTGGCGGGCGGAGTATCGAAGTGCGGCCGGATTTCGATTCGGCGACATTAGAACGACTGATCGGCGTTTTGGAAAGAGCATAGGCTTGTGTTTGGGCTTGGACCCGCGACCAGGATCTACTTGGCAGTAGGATCGACCGATCTGCGTAAAGGCTTCGAGGGTTTGCATGGATTGGTTCGGGACCGGCTTGGGCTTGAACCTCTGAGCGGCCACGTGGTTTTGTTCTGCAATCGGTGCAGGAATCGAGTAAAGGTTCTCTTCTGGGACGGCAGTACAGGCCGAGAGTGAACGGGCGCAATTAAATTGCCGCTCAGAACAGCTCGCAAACATCCGGGCCGGCAGGAACTACCGGCGGATCTGCCCAGGACAGAACAGATCATTGCCTGTACGCCGGGACAATGCATCTGCGGCAAGTGTGGCCAAGAGACGGCTGTCATCGGCTACGAGACTGCTGAACAACTCGATGTCGAACCGGCTAAATACTTCGTGCGGGTGACTAAGCGCGAGAAGCGAGCCTGTAAGGCGTGTGAAGAGCAAGGAGTCCAGTGTGCGCCGCTGCCGGCGCGCATTATCGAGAAGGGTCTGGCCAGTGCGATGCGTCCTGTCGCTCTTGGAAGAAGGAACTGGATCCACATCGGCAGTGAGGATGCCGGCCCGCGCGTGGCAGCCATCGTCTCGATCGTCGAAACCCGTAGGCGACTCAAAATCCCTCTTCGCGACTATCTCGGCTCAGTACTGCCAGGCTTGGGCGACTTTCCAATTAGCCGAATCGCCGAACTCACGCCTGCCACCTGGGCGGGCTAACTAACACAGCCGCCTGAAAACGGCGACAACTTGAAGCTTGTGGCCCGTCGGCTCGGCACCCGCTCTGTAGGGGGGCAGTCTGCAACATTCGACTTCACTGCATTTCAAGCTTTCAAGCGGTAGTGTATCTTCATCGGTG
>DATMQC010000005.1:0-8884 GCA_035567275.1 Chthoniobacterales bacterium
GCCGTGAAACCGGTGTTCAATTTACGCCCGGCAACGCCTGCGAGGGACCGCAGCCCTCCAAGCAGCCACCGATCATCGGTGCCACGAACGGATGGGCCATTGCTGGCCGATTCCCTGGAGGGCGTCCGCTCCGTCGGCGCCGTGAAATGGTGTTGATGTCGGCGCACCGCGGCTGCGAGGGACCCCAGCCCTCCAAGCAGCCACCGATCATCGGTGCCACGAACGGATGGGCCATTGCGGGCCGATTCCCTGATAGGGCGTCCGCTCCGTCGGCACCGTGAAATGGTGTTGATGTCGGCGCGCCGCGGCTGCGAGGGCCCTCCACGAACCGGTGGTGAAAAACGAACATCGGCGAAATTGCCCAGGACGGATCTCCGAGCCGTTCCTGTCTGCCTCGCGAGAACGGACGCATCGGAACGCGGTCCCGCAAGCGCGCAGGAATAATGGCTCACAGCCACTTCTTTCGTTTAAAGAAAAGGATCATGCCAACCGCAACGGCCAGCATCAGACCGATTGCGTATAGATATCCGAAATGCCATCCCAACTCAGGCATATTCAAACCACTCGTCGAGCGGTCAAAATTCATACCGTAGACTCCGGCAATGAACGTCAAGGGGATAAAAATCGAAGAAATAACCGTCAGCACGCGGATGACCTCGTTTGTCCGCAGGCTGAGGCTCGAAAGGTAAAGATCCATGAGGTTCCGGGTGGCGTCACGAAACGTTTCCAGTAGATCGAGAACAATCATCGCGTGATCGTAACAGTCTCGAAAAAAATACTTTGTTTCCCCTTCAATGAGACCGGTCTCGTCTCGCGTTAAACGACCGAGCACATCTCGCTGCGGCCATACCGCCCTGCGAAGTTCGGCGATAGCGCGCCGAAAGTCATGCAGTTGCCTCAGTCGTTCACGCGTTGGGTCATTAAGCACTGTCTCCTGAAATTCCTCTATCGAATCACCAAGGCTTTCGACAACCGGAAAGTAATGATCCACAACGGCATCAACCAGAGCATACGCAAGGTAATCGGCTTTCATGTACCGGGCATTTCCGCCTCCCTGGTGCAGGCGCAGCCGCACGGGATCGAAAACATCCCGTCCGGCCTCTTCCTGAACGGTGATGACAAAATGTTTTCCCAGGACCATGCAGACCTGTTCAAAAGCAATTTCGTCAACATTTGTGGAATAGGCCATCTGCAGAACGATGAAGAGTTGATTCTCGTACTCCTCGACCTTCGGGCGCTGGCCGGTATTGAGCATATCTTCAAGGGCTAGCGGATGGATGCGAAACTTAAGTCCAACCTGTCTCAACATTTCGACATCACCGAGCCCGCTGATGTTAATCCAGTTGACTTTGCCGTTCTCCAGACTGGAAAAAGTCTCCTCGATCCGCTCCACCTTTTTCTCTTGAATGGCGTGGGCATCATACTCGATCAGCAATATTTCTGGCTTGTGGCCTTCCTGGTCCGGGGGTGCGACGAGAGTTGCCGGTGCCGTTCCCGGTCGACTATAGCGAACCTTGTTCATCAGCGTGGCCCCTTCCAGAGCGCAGCATCCAAACAAGCAAGGAGATGGCCAACCCATCCGAGGAGGCCGAAGGACAGAATCCAAAGAATCCCGGAAAGAATAAATTGAAGAAGAGCCGAGGTCACCCGCCCCTGAGCCAATTGACCCAGCCCAGGCACAAACAGACTTGCCAACGCAGCGACGACATTGCCTCCCGACCCGCGCCCATTCAAAATTGCATGCATAGAATCCTTGAAAAGCGAAACCACCTAACCACAAATGTGCGGATACGGGAAAAAACTTGACTCATCTGTAATCGATTTTGCTTCTCAAGGATTCTACCGGGCCTTCCATCGCGCGGCATCAACACAGGAAAAGATGTGCCCGAGCCATCCGAGCCAGATCAGCCACAACAATCCTGTTATCAAAAAATGGAACAGCGCCGCCAGGACTCGACCCTGCAGCAACTGGCCTAGCCCGGGAATAAAAAAGCTCGCAAGCGCCGCGACAACGTTACCGGTTGAACCTTGACTCATGATCTTGTGCGTTTTGGTTAATATTAATTCTTCAGTTCGGCTGGATAACGATAAACGACCGCTGCCGGTTGCGCGCTATACCGACCATGACTGGATTGTCCTGGTCAAGTTGACTAACAACACTTTCAAACTCATTCACGTCAGGGACTGGCCGTCGATTGATCTGTTCGATCACATCCCCGGGCCTGATCTGCTGCGCCACCGGCGAACTCGGATCAACGCCGGTGACAATCACCCCGTTTACAGTCGCCGGCACATTTGCTTCCACCCTCAGTTTTTGAGTTAAGTTCTGGACCTGAATTCCCGCAAACAGGCCTCTTTGAGATTCTTCAGATTGCCCAGGATCGCTTTGATTGCGATTCAGGCGTGCCACAAGATCAGCCGGCTGTTCCGCTACCTGCGCCAGTACGGACTTGGCCGCTCCATCGCGAACAAGGTCGATTCTCAGACTCGAACCGACATCAGCCTCCGCAATCCGATTTACTAGAGCAATGGTATCTTTTACGTCGTAGTCGTTCACTTTCCGGATCACGTCGCCACGAATAATCCCGGCTTTCTCCGCCGGCGAACCGGGTGTGACGTCCGTGACGAGCGCCCCTCGTACGCTATCGAGCTTGAATTGTTCAGCGATCTCTTTCGTAACAGACTGAATAGCTACTCCAAGATAGCCACGGATCACCCGTCCCTTTGAGATGATGCTGCCCATAGCCGCCTTGACTACATTCGACGGAATCGCGAAGCCGATCCCTTGATTGCCACCTGACTCAGAGTAAATCGCCGAGTTGATGCCGATGACCTCACCGCGAATATTCACCAGCGGTCCACCGGAATTACCCGGATTGATCGCGGTATCGGTTTGGAAGAATTCAACCTGGCTATCATTCATTGCGCGCCTGTCTTTCGCACTGATAATTCCCTGGCTGACGCTTTCCTCCAAGCCGAACGGATTGCCGATAGCCATCACAATCTGACCGACTTTCACCTTGTCAGAATCACCAAGTGAAAGCGGGCTCAGATTAGGCAGATCAATTTTCAGCACGGCCAGATCGATCTGGGCATCGGTTCCCACGATTTTTGCCTTTGCTTCGCGGCCATCATTCAACTGAACGGTCACATCGCTCGTTCCGTTCAATACGTGATAGTTTGTCACGATATGACCTTCTTTGGAGACGATCACACCCGATCCCAAGGAAGTGACCTTTTGTTGCGCCTGATCCGGAAAACGCCGTCCAAAAAACAGTTCAAGAGGATCGATCGGCATCCGGCGAGTCACTGTGCGTGTCGTGGTGATACTTACCACGCTGGGAACGACGGCAGCCGTGACCTTTGTATATTCCTCATCGAGCCGTTGCAAAACATCGACAGAATTGAGATCCAAACTTGGTTTGTCGGCCGGTGTGAATTTTTCAACCTTTACTTGAGCTGGTCCGGGCTGCTTAGCCTGCCAGACATAGATAAGCGAAATTGTCAGAGCCAGAAGCAGGACAAACACCAGAAACTTGAGGAAACTCTTCATTGTGATCGATCAATTGGCTAAACTTGTCCCAGTTTCGGCATTTTGGATAGCAATTCGAGTCAATCTCTGATGTTGAGGCAGTTGCAGCCCAGGATCAGCTTTCAGGACCTTTTTCGCAATTGCTTTTGCGCGCAACAAAAGATCGATGTCCTCGATCAGGCTGGCAAGCCTCAGCGGTGGCAAACCGCTTTGGGCGGTGCCGAGCATGTCGCCCGGCCCGCGGAGTTTCAGGTCGGCCTCTGCGATTTCGAATCCGTCCTCGCTTTTCTCAAGGACGGCGAGCTTCTCGAGAGCCGAGGAGTCTTCCCGATCTGTCAAAAAAATGCAAAAGCTTTGGTGCCGCCCCCGGCCTATCCTTCCTCGCAGCTGATGAAGTTGCGCCAGACCGAATCGCTCTGCATTTTCAATCAGCATCACGGTAGCGTTCGGAACATCAACACCTACTTCTATGACTGTTGTGGAGATCAGGATGTCGGTTTCGCTCGCCCGGAATTGGGCCATGACTCGCTCCCGATCTTCGACGCTCAGGCGCCCATGGAGAAGCCCGCACCGATGCGGAGCCAGCAATTTTTCCCACTTGATAAATTCCGTACTCGCAGCTTTGGCCGTCACCGCAGCCGATTCATCGATCACCGGATAAACAATGAAAGCCTGGCGGCCCGCTTCAACACGTTCGCGGATAAAGGCTGCAGCCTCGGGGATTTTTGACGCGGACCGAATTCGCGTGATAATTGGGCGACGATTTGCCGGTTTTTGGTCAAGAAGGGAAACCTCTAAATCGCCGTAAACAGTCATCGCTAACGTGCGCGGGATAGGGGTGGCAGTCATGACAAGCAGATCAGGGACGGGAGTCCGATTCAAAAGCTTTGCGCGTTGCAGCACGCCAAATTTATGTTGTTCGTCGATGACCACGAGACCCAGGCGCTGGAACTGGTGCGTGTCATAGAGCAGAGCATGCGTTCCAATCAGGATCTGTGCGTCACCCTGCAACTCGAGGTGAGAGTGCTCGGCCCGTGCGCCCGTTCGCAGGGCGATTCGAATTTCCAGCGGGGCAAGCCAACGCCGAAAGTTTTCGAAATGCTGTTCCGCCAAAACCTGCGTAGGCGCCAACAGTGCGGCCTCATAACCGGACTCAACCGCATAAAGCATCGCTGCCGCGGCAACCAGTGTTTTACCTGCTCCGACATCTCCTTGGAGAAGTCTGCTCATCGGAACCTTCTTCGCCATGTCCCGCCGGATTTCTCCAATCACCCGCACCTGAGCGGCTGTCGGTCTGTAGGGGAGTTCTTCGAGAAATCGTTCGGTCAAACGACCCGAAGCGACGTGGCGCTGCCCGTTCAATGCGGCGTTTTTTAGCCTGCGCTGTTCTACTGCGATCTGCATCGCCACAAACTCT
The DNA here is from genome assembly GCA_035567275.1 of Chthoniobacterales bacterium. Lineage (GTDB taxonomy): Bacteria > Verrucomicrobiota > Verrucomicrobiia > Chthoniobacterales > JAFAMB01 > DASZHC01. The sequence continues at coordinate 4,950 of DATMQC010000005.1, forward strand.
CTCAAGGCCAGGGCCTTCCTCGCCTCCTGCTGTACCTCCCAGGTTTCCGGGAAATGGATGTTGCGAAGCGCCTCATACTCCGGGATTAAATCCCAGTCGACTAACGGCCCTTGCGGCAATGTTCCAAGTTCCTCGACTGCGCGAAATAAAAGCGCTCGCAGTGCTCTTTGTCGCAGACCCTCCGTAAGAGGATAAATCGGAGTGATTCGCCCCATATGAATGTTCTGTTCTCCTTCGTCCTCGAACACCTCGAACTCCGGATGATCCATATAGATTCGATTTCCGGAATCCTTCGGACGGCCAAAAACAATAATCTCCTGACCAGTAGCCAGCATCCGTTGGATGTAATGTTGGTTGAACCACCGGCAGACGAGTCGTCCGCTCAATGCGTTCTCACCCGAGTCTTCCACTGTGACTTCCACAATTTTTCGGCCGCCGAAGTAACGCGCCGAAACCTTTTTAACCACCCCGCGAACACAAACGGCATCTTCTGAACCACAAGTCGGAAACGAAGCGAAACGCGCCCGATCCTCGTAACGTCGCGGATAATGCTCCAGCAAATGCCGCCACGTCTCCAGACCCAAACGCGCGAGCAATTTTCGCTTCGCTTCAGGCACCCAGCCAAGCGATTCAAGATGCTGATCAAGTTCGTTCACGGTTCCACCGCGCTTCGGATCGCTTCGACTTGGAGCTGCAGCCGCATTCGATTCTGGTAGCTGTTCGCTTCAAGATAAAACGCAATATCCCAGGGCGGCTCCGGCAACTGCATCTTCGCCCCATTGAAATGAATGGCACTCAAAAGGACCGGGCCGTGGCGGAATCTGAGGAGGCGATGTTTCTCCTTGAGCAACTTCGGTTCCGCCGCCGGCTTCACGTTTCTTATACAAAACAACGGCTGCGGGTTTCCAATTCCGAACGGCTGCAACATTTCGTGGCAGCTCAGCAGCCTGAGGTTGATATCCGCGCCGGACAATTCGGCGGCAAGCTCGAGACGGGGCTGTAACAAGTCTGGGGTTAATACGCGTTTCGCAGCTGCCCGAAACGCCGCAGAAAAAGATGCCAGCTGTTCGTATTCAAGCCTCACGCCGGCAGCCATGTCGTGCCCTCCAAATTGGGATAGGTGTTCGGCGCATTCCCCAAGCGCCTTTACCAGAGACAGGCCCGGCACACTCCGACCACTCCCCTTACCTTGACCAAAATCATCAAAACCGATGACCAGCGCCGGCCGATGAAATTCTTTCATCAGCCGGGACGCGACGATGCCCACCACCCCCGGATGCCAATTACGGGAGGCCACAACAATCGCCGCATCCCGTTCCGGTAGGAACGTTTCAGAAATCTGTTGTAAAGCCTCGCAAAGTGTCCGCTGTTCAACGGTTTGACGATCACGATTTTGCCAATCAAGGTTTCGCGCCAAAGTGTCTGCGCTCTCTTTCTCTTCGGCCAAGAGAAGGTCAAGCGCGTCTTGTGCCGCTCCAACCCGGCCCGCCGCATTCAGGCGCGGGCCAAGACGGAAGCTGACATGCCCCGGCCGAATTGGCGGAATCACACCGGCGACTTCCATCAGCGATTCAAGTCCAATCCACACAGTTCGTTCAAGTTGCCGTAACCCGTAATGAACGAAGGTGCGATTTTCGTGAATCAGGGGTACAAGGTCCGCAACGGTGGCGATGGCGACGAGATCGAGATATTGTTTCAGGTCAACGCCTGGCAATTGCCGCCTCTTTAGAAGCGCATGACAAAGCTTGAAAGCCAGACCGGCGGTGCATAGATAATGATAATCCGCACCTGTCTTTGGATTCACAAACGCACGGCAATTTGGGAGCCGCCCATTCGCCTCGTGGTGGTCCACAACAATGACATCGACCCCGCACGATTCGATTTCGCTGATTCTGTCGGCAGCCGCAGTGCCGCAATCGAGCGCCATGAGAAGCCGAGGCGAACAGGTCGCCAGGCATCGTTGAACAGCTTCTTCGGAGAGTCCATAACCTTCTTCCAACCGGTGCGGCAAAAACGTGCGCACATCTGCCCCAAACGCCTTCAGAACGCGAAAGAGCAAGGCAACCGAGGCTACTCCATCAACGTCATAGTCTCCGTAAAGAACGACCTTTTGCCCAGCATCAAGGGCGAGGAAGATACGGTCTACCGCCGAGCAAACACCAGAAATCGCAAAGGGATCGCCCAGATTGCGCAACCGAGGGAACAGGAATTGCCGCGCGGCAGCTTCTTGATCCAACCCCATCCGAGTGAGGATCGAAGCGAATGCCGGTAAAAGGTCCAGTTGGCGAGCGAGCGTCCTTGCGCCTTCGTGCAGCGACGGATCTGGAAAGGACCAGCAACGGTTCATGAAATCGACTGTCCAAAGAATGGCACGAACGAGGGTGCCGCGCCACTTACCCGTTTTCCGTTCTTTCCGAGTTGACGCATGGCTTCTCCGCTGCTAAAGGATAAGATTGTAATGCGCTTTGACAGACAGCTTCAGCTTTTCAGCTTAGAGCTTCTCCTGCTCGGGAGTGGCGCCCCAAATCTCTTTCTCCTCTCCTAGTCTTCCAATATTTCTGGTCAGAATCGTTCGCGGTGGATGCGATTTTGGCTGGTCAGCGCCTCCACCGCAAAAAAAAGAATCACACACAATCAGTCATTATGGCAGACAAAGTCATTATCTTCGACACCACCCTGCGCGATGGCGAACAATGCCCGGGTGCGTCGATGAATCTTCGGGAAAAAATGGAGGTCGCGCGCCAACTTCAGCGTCTAAACGTTGACGTGATCGAAGCAGGTTTTCCTGTTATTAGCGACGGCGATTTCCAAGCAGTACAGAAAATTGCAACGGAAATTCGCGGCCCAATTATTGCGGGGCTCGCTCGCTGCGTGGCAAAGGATATTGATGCAGCCGGCGCAGCTGTCCGGGCTGCGGAACGAGGCCGAATCCATGTCTTTCTCGCAACGTCAAAAATACACCGTGAGTTCAAACTAAAAAAAGCTCATGAAGAAATCATCAGGCTAGCCAGAGAGAGCGTGATGCGGGCAAGGGAGATGGTCAAGGACGTGGAATTCTCACCGGAAGACGCTTCCCGTACTGAACCGGAGTTTCTGGCGCGGGTTGTTGAAGCCGCGATTGAAGCAGGTGCAACAACTGTGAACATCCCGGATACAGTCGGATATGCGGTTCCCGGCCAATTCGGTGAATTGATCAGATATTTGAAGGATAACGTCAGATCGATAGACGACGTCGTTATCAGCGTTCATTGTCACAACGATCTCGGTTTGGCGGTGGCGAATTCGCTGGCTGCGTTGGAAGCCGGTGCCCGGCAAGTGGAAGGAACCGTAAACGGTATTGGGGAACGGGCCGGCAATGCTTCAATTGAAGAAGTCGTAATGGCGATAAGGACGCGTTCTGACTACTTCGGAGCATTCCACACTGATCTGAACACGCGTGAGATCGTGAAAACATCGCGCCTGGTCAGCCGAATGAGCGGTCTGATTGTCGCTCGGAGCAAGGCAATCGTGGGTGAAAACGCTTTCGCCCACAGCTCCGGGATTCATCAGGATGGCATTCTGAAGCATCGGGAAACCTACGAGATCATGGATCCTCGGGATGTCGGCTGGGGCGAAACGGAGTTGCCATTGACCAAGCATAGCGGTCGTCACGCGATGACCAAGCGTTTGGAGCATTTGGGCTACAATCTGAGTGAAGAGGAAATCGAACGGATTTTTGTCCGATTTAAAGAAATCGGCGACAAAAAGAAATTCGTTTACGACGATGATTTAGGCGCCCTGGTGGATGATTCGATCGGCGTCACAGGAGAGGCCTGGCAACTGGACTACATCAATGTCACTTCGGGAACGGCCACCGTCCCGACAGCGACGGTGCGTTTGCGCAAGGGCGAAGAAACATTGCAGGACTCAGCTCCGGGAAACGGCGCGGTCGATGC
>DATMQC010000006.1:0-2837 GCA_035567275.1 Chthoniobacterales bacterium
AAAGGTTGAAATCGGAAACAAAGTTCATTTGCTATGCGCTATCGGATTTATGGTACCTATTAAACGCCACGGTTAATTGTCATTTCGATCACATCGTCAACAGTCTTTAACCGAACGCCACCGGAAAGGCGGCGAGTCGCCGCTTCTGGCAGACGGCAGCGATACCGTGGGCCGTGCGAGGGCGGCAAAGGGGTCGTCGGTTTTCAGGCTTATTGGTCTAGCTTTTCTTGCAGTGCAGCCTTGACTGTTCGCTTCCAGATCCGCTTTCCTGCCCTGGCTGCGCGCTTGGCCTTTTTGTGTTCATCACTAGACGCAACCATGCTGTTCCCGTTGTCGCGCATGATCTCGAATACAAATCTCTTCTCGGCGCGCCTGACGACATCGAGAGCGATGACTTCATCATCGATCTTTACCCTTTTGACCGTGACCCGCTCTGGTGTTTGTTCGTTGGCCGTTTTCAAATTTATCTGTTCTTCGTCCGGCTCCATACGTGTCTTGCTTCCTTGAGAAGCCCCAACTATAAAATTCTTAAACCCTCCCCTCGGAGATTCACCAATGGTTATCGCATTATCGTCCTTCGCCTTCGGGATTTCATTATCACCCTTAATCTCTCTGATCGCCGGTATTCTGATCCTGATTATGCCGCGCCTGCTCAACTTTATCGTGGCAATCTACCTCATTATCATTGGCTTGGTCGGCGTGTTCAACCTGTGAGAACACTCCTCGCCATCAAAACGACTCTGCGATCTCCGCGTCCTCTGAATGCACCGCACTCCCGAAAAGTTTCACCGCCGAAGAGAACGAACGGGAGCAAAAATGGCTGCCGTCGTCAATGTCCGAAAGTCGAAACCTGGGAAGACCTTGGGAAGACCTTATAGGTGCTTCTTGGTTACCGCGAGACTACTTCTTGACCCCCAGAACCGCGTCCTTTGCGGCCTTGGCAACACGAAATTTGACGACGGTCTTGGCTGGAATCTTGATCTTCTGTTGCGTCTTTGGATTAAAGCCCGTGCGCGCCTTCCTCTTCTGCTTCACCAGCTTGCCAAAACCAGGCAAGACAAATTCGCCGTTCTTTTTAATCTCTTTGTAGGCGAGCGCGCTGAGCGTATCCAGGAATACTCCAGCGGTTCTTTTGTTGGTCTCGGTGGCAGCAGCGAGTGCGACTTGAAGTTCAGTTTTGGTCATGTCTATACCTCGGCCCGAGTTGGCATTGAGTGCTAAACAGGCACGACGCCCTCTCGCTGCGGGTTCCTTTACCTAGCCTTTAATTCTTCGGATATTTCTCGCTTGGCTTCAACCCAATCCGAAGTTTCATCGCCAGGAAATCCCAGCTTTCGTCGGCGCTCACCAATAAAGTAAGCACGCAACGCGATCTGTTCGTTGCTAAGTTGAGCATCCATTTTTTCCCGTGCTTTGCTTTCAGAGACTTCTGTTTTGCTGGTGGAAGGCGCACCGGTTTTCCGCTGGACGGACTTCTTGGCGGGAACGGAGGTGGACGCAACAGGCTCGGCAGGCGTTTGGCTCATATTTTTGAGTATGTTTCGATTCATAGTTTGTTTGCCCTTTCGGCGGTTGTTTCGCTCAGAAACTCAATGGTTTTAATTAGTCTTCTCTCTGGTCTTTCGATCGTTTCTACGACAAAACTTCGCCAAGTATTCCGTGTACTTGGAACATCATCTTGATTTTTTGAATTCCGGTAATTCGGGCGACGGCGGGTAATGTAAATTCCACAATTATAAAAAGAGACAAGCAAATACCAGGAAAATTTGGAGAAACTCAGCGAGAATTTGTAGACGTTTACAGTCCGGATTCGGATAACTATTGCCGCGAAAGCGGCGGTGGTCATCACTGCGGCACGATGGTTCTCCGGGCCGGGTCTATCCGCCCCGAACGCGCAAACGGCGAAAGCGAACCCATCCCTTGTCTCGACCGGACCGGGAAATCGGAACTTCGATTCCACCGTTAGGCGATCAGGTTCCGGGGTAGTGTCATCGTCCGATCACATCGTCAAACGCGCGATAATCGAGTCCTTGGTGCGTGCGTCTGGAAGCCACCGGAGAGGTGACGGATGAAAATCAGTGCGAACACGACGGCCAGAAGGACGCAAACAGTTGCTATGATTTGATGCCTCCCCTCGTGCCTGGCGGTCGGGTCTTGAACCCGCAGAGCTATCATTCCGCGTTCCGAATTTCTTCCACCAGACACGAAGAGGCCCAGTACAATGATCCCTTTTGACGCTCATTTTCCTCGGGACCAAAAATTTAGCTGCCCATTTGAATCGTGATCTCCACGGCGAAACCTTGGTCGAGCTTCTCTTCTCGCGACAGACCTAATGAACGTCCAGGCGGTGCTTAATCGAGAGATTCGCCCCTTAAAAAACACCGGACTAAAACGCGATCTCCGAGTTGCAGATCCAACCGAAGACCCTGATTGAAGGGAAACTCAGATCGCTTGACAGGTTCCTTGAGGGGTGGCACGATTTCGCCCGGGAAGAGCTTGCGTAGAATCTCGATCGCGCCGGGTTGCTTGCAGCCAAATAAGCCGCCAGTCGGCGGTCAACTTCAATTCCTCTGGAGTGTACGTCGTGACGGTGACTTCTATTTCGTACATCGGAATTCCAGCCTCTCAGAGCCTCGGCGGAGTTGATGCGATTTTCAAAATGAGCTTCCGGCTCTCATTAGTCGTGGACCTCGTAAACATTGCCGTCGCGAAACGTCGGGACTCCAGCTAGCGCAATGAGTTTGTCGTCATCGGGTTTTTCAATCTTTTCGGGCCTAAAGGTCACCTCATGGGGTTCAGGTCGGAAATCGGGTAGCGCCAATATTACCAGATCGCCT
>DATMQC010000007.1:0-6044 GCA_035567275.1 Chthoniobacterales bacterium
CCAGCACATTTTGCAAATACCGCGAGATCGGTTTTTCCCGCATCATGACGGTTGAAGATTCTAGGACAAATCTAGCACGCGACGCAATTCTTTCGTTTTCACTCGACTGAACAGATTACGAAAAGATTACTAGCTCTCAGGCAAACCCTGTAGTGTGTGTTTACTTTGAAACAAATCTAATTCGAGGTGATAAACATGGGCGGAGCAAGGCCTACTGATTTCCCAGAGGATTAGTACCTTAGTACGCTAAGTCTTACATAACAGGGGGGCTTTATAAGCCCCCTCCAAAAGCCTCACTTAGTGTAGACTACCGGTGTCATGGTCACCTCAGTCGTCATATCTGTAGCGGCCGTGGCCCTCGAGGTGGGCTCGCTGGCTCTTTTGCTGCGCAGAAGCCTGTGGCGCGTTTATACACTTCTTTTTATCTACGTACTGTGGCTTTTGATCGGCAATTCCACCCTTTTTTTCAGTTTTCTTTATTTCCCTGCCGTCTATTCGAACCTATACTGGCAAAGCGATACGATCGATGTGATTCTTCGCTTCCTCGTAGTCTGGGAAGTCTTTCGTCAAACCTTTCCAAAAAGTTCACGGCTGAACAGAAGCTTGTCGAAGGGCTTGGGGATAATTGCATTTGGTCTCCTCCTGTTCGCTTGTGCCACCTTCTGGAGCTATCAAAACTACACTGCGTTCCGTTCCATTCATTTAGCTCTGGATCGTAGCTTCGGCTTTGTTCAAGCCTTGATGATTCTCGGCACACTGGTAACGGCTCGCTACTATGGCGTGAGGTGCGGCCGAAACATTCGCGGCATAGCGCTTGCTTTTGGTGCGTGGGTATCGATTTCAACGGCCACCAATGCCATGGCCGACTTGGATAGCTCTTTTCTTAGCTATTGGTACTATTTACGGCCGCTGAGCTTCGTGGTCATGATAGGTGTTTGGATATGGGCTTTGTGGGTTTACGATCCCAATCCGCCGATTAAGGAGAGCGAATCCGTGGAACTTAGGCAGTGGACGGAGGACTGGAATCGCGCGATTTCAACCGCCCGGACAATCATGCGGCCATGATAAACCTGATTCTTTTCGCGATATTAGGACTGGCACTCTTTGGAAGCTTCATTTTTGTTGCTCTGCAGGGCAGCCTGAAGAGCTTGCCCGATTCTTCGGCCGTTCGAGCTGTAACGTCAATCATCAATCTCGAGGGCAGCTCGTTCGCAAACGCGAGACGCTTGCTCGACGATACGGACTATCAGGTTTTGTGTTCGAATCCAGACCTGCGGCGCTTAGCGGAAAGACATCGCAACGATCGCAGGCAGCTCGCGCTGACTTGGATTTCGCTGCTGCAGGGCGACCTTATCACCTTGTGGCGCTTCCGGCGATTCCTCATTCAACAAGGTGTGCCTTCCAGCGTGAAAGAGGAACTGGGAACTCTTCAGGCACTGGTGCTTTCTCTTGTCCTGCTCAACCTCATCCGACTTTCCATACGCACGGTAGGCCCATTCGCATTGCCCCGCGCTACGCGTCAAGCGGGACAATTGGTGGACAGCATGTCGAAAGGCGCGGCCCTGGTACTCGGCCGTATTCCGGCCGCTGGTTGGGCGGAAATCGAGCGCAGCTGGGTCAAGAGTGCGGCCTAAGTCGGCTGACTTTATGCCTGCGGCCTTATCTTTCGGGTTTTCTCGAAAATGGGCGAAGTTTTAACTGCGGTTCAAGTCGTGACCTCTGAATCAGAACGCTCGCCTGACTCGGCGCCGGCCCGAATGATCGGCGTCTCCGCTTCTATGCAGCGTGCTTACGCTCTCATTCATCAGGCCAGCAACTATGCTTATCCTGTCCTGATTGCCGGCGAGAAGGGCACTGGCAAAAAGTTAGCGGCGCAAACGATCCATTCGCTCAGTCATCGAAAGGACAAGGCTTTTGTGGTGGCGGATTTTTCAACCCTGGCGCCCACCCTGGCGGAATCCGAGCTTTTTGGTTATGAGAAGGGTGCCTTCACGGGGGCAAGCCAGACGCAATGGGGCCTGCTGGCCTTTGCGCGACAAGGGACAATTTTGCTGAACGAAGTCGGAGATCTTCCTTATCACGTCCAAGCCCGATTCGTGCAACTGTTGCAGGATAAGGAATTCAAACCCATTGGTTCCATTCATCCGATTCCATTCAAAGCGAGAATTCTGGCAACCACCTCACGCGACCTTCAGGCAGAAGTCGAGCGAGGCAGATTCCGTGAAGACCTCTTTCTGCGCCTGAATGCGACGCCAATCAGTCTTGCTCCTCTTCGAGAGCGCAAAGAAGATATTCCGCTGCTGATAGACTATTTCCTTGAGAGATACGAAGGTGCGGACCACTCCAAAATGAAATTCTCTGGCGCCGCAATCCAACATTTATGCGGACACGATTGGCCAGGGAACATCCGCGAAATGGAGCAGAAAGTTCGAGAGGCAGTCTCGGCCTGCCCTGGACCGATGATTGAAGTGAGCGATCTCAAACTCACGCCGGAATCGCCGGACGATCGGCGCTGGGCGGCCGACCTTACGTCGTATCTCGACCAACGGGAACGGCACAATATCGTGCAGGCTCTTCGAGACTCTCAGGGAGACAAGCCAGCTGCTGCCAGGTTGCTTGGGATCGCGGAATCTGCTCTTCAGAAACGGCTTCAATACTACGATCTTCAGTAGGCAAGGCAAAACTTAGCCTCGCGTTATATCATCCCAATTACCCGTCATTGGGCGTTTGTTGAACATAATCTATGTCAACCGCTTACATTTGTGAGGGGGTCCGCACTCCAATCGGCCGCTATGGGGGCGCCTTGGCGCAGGTCCGCACGGACGACTTAGCGGCAGTCCCGGTTACAGCGCTGCGCCAGAAATTTGACCGAAGCGATTGGGAGTTTCTCGACGAGGTTGTGCTCGGCTGCACGAATCAAGCCGGTGAGGATAATCGCAACGTAGCCCGGATGGCATCGTTGCTGGCTGGTATTCCACATACGGTTCCTGCGATGACCGTCAATCGTTTGTGCGGTTCAGGCATGGAAGCCGTTGCAGTGGCGGCTCGAGCGATTGCGGCGGATGAGATTTCTTTAGCTATTGCCGGTGGCGTCGAAAGCATGAGCCGCGCACCGATGGTCATTCCCAAGTCATCTTCAGCGTTCTCTCGAACGGCGGAAATCTACGACACCACCATCGGATGGCGCTTCGTGAATCCGGAAATGGCCAAAAGGTATGGCACCGCGTCGATGCCGGAGACGGCTGAAAACGTTGCGGCTGCCTATCACGTCGCCCGATACTCGCAGGATAAATTTGCCCTTCGCTCACAGCAGCGGGCTGCGGCGGCCCAGAGGGCCGGAATCTTCGCCGAGGAGATCGTGCCCGTTCACGTTCCGCAACCCAAAGGCCCGTGCAAGGTTGTATGCCAGGATGAGCACATGCGCCCGGATACCACCATCGAAGCGCTCGCGAAGTTACCCACTCCATTCCGCGAAGGCGGTACGGTGACAGCCGGAAATGCCTCTGGAATTAACGACGGCTCCTGCGCGATGTTTATAGCCTCGGAGGCTGCTGCGTCGCGTTTTGGTTTGACTCCTATAGCTCGCGTCGTGGGAACGGCTGCCGCGGGAGTCCTGCCGGACGTGATGGGCATCGGCCCGATTCCCGCCATACACAAGCTGCTGGGTCGACGCAATCTGAAGATCGATGAAATGGATGTCGTGGAAGTGAACGAAGCCTTTGCAGCGCAAGTGCTCGCGGTAATCCGCGCGTTCAATCTGCCTGACGATTGCGAAAAGGTGAATCCGAATGGTGGCGCAATCGCGCTGGGGCATCCTCTCGGTATGAGCGGCGCACGCCTGGTCCTGACCGCCGCGAAGCAAATGCAGCGCATTAAAGGGCGCTACGCGGTCGCGTCGATGTGCATTGGGGTGGGGCAGGGCATTGCGATTTTATTAGCCCAACCCTAAAACCTCTCCTGTGCCGGCGAGACCCGGAGGGTCCAGGTCCCGCCGTTTAAGGCGAAGGCGATCAGGCGGAGCGCCGCAGGACGGATCGGAGACGCCGTGTCCGCGGCGCTTCTCGCAGAGTTCGCAGAGCCTGAGCCTCGATCTGGCGAGTGCGTTCCCGGGTCACTCCCAGGCAGCGGCCGACCTCTTCGAGCGTGTGTTCGTCTCCGTCTTCGAGCCCAAAACGCATGCGAATGACCTTGGCCTCGCGTGGCGTGAGGTCGCTTAGCATATCGATCGCGTGCTCTTTTAGATTGCGATCGATCACGGCTTCGGAGGGAGATGCGGCTTGCTTGTCTTCAATGAAATCACCGAGATGCGATTCCCCATCCGTGCCAATACGCGTTTCCAAAGAAAGCGGCTCCTGCGCAATCTTCATGAGCTCCCGGACCTTTTCAATCGGGAGCTCGAGACGCTCGGCAATTTCCTGCGAAGTGGGTTGACGTCCGAATTGCTTTAGCAGCTCACGGTTTGCCTGCATGAACCGGTTGATGTGCTCGATCATGTGAACAGGTATGCGAATCGTGCGAGCTTGGTCGGCAATGGAGCGCGTGATCGCCTGGCGAATCCACCACGTGGCATACGTCGAGAATTTGAAACCCCGCCGCCATTCAAATTTCTCCACTGCTCTCATCAACCCGATGTTGCCCTCTTGAATTAGGTCAAGAAAACTCATGCCTCTGTTGAGGTATCGCTTCGCTATCGACACGACCAGGCGGAGATTTGCCTCGGTCATCTGCTTTTTCGCGTGTTCGGCAATCGCTTCGCCTCTGCGTATCCGCTGCAGGAGTCGCTTCTCTTCGCCTTGGCTAAGTAGCCTCTCGGGACCGCGCGGGGCGGTCGAGGATCGGCGGTTCCCTGCCTTTTGTCCGGCGAGGGACTCCTGCAGGGCAGCGCGCGTCAAGCCGATCAGGCGCGCCCTCTCAAACGGAGTGAAATTGATCGACGCTACAAGTTGCGAGATGCGCACCCGTACCCGTGCGAGCGCCCAGAGTCCCCGCCGGGCAGAAGCCGATCGTTTCAGTTGCCGGCTCCGGCGGAGGGCCAGAGCATAAAGCCGCGAGACCTCGCCCATGACCTTCAAAATACGCTTGAGTTCGGTCTTCTCCGCAGCGGGCGAATCGCTGTCGATTTGCACGACATTCTTGATCGGCCGCGTCCCGTCTCGCAGTTCGTCAGCGGTGTGAAGGAGCGCTTCGATACCGATCGGCGAACGCGAAACGACGGTCATGACCATCTTCTCGCCGCGCTCAATTTGCTTCGCGAGGACCACTTCCTGTTCGCGTTTTAACAGAGGCACAGCGCCAAGTGCGGCCAAATAGGTGCGCACCGGGTCGAAGGTGTCATCTTTCCCCGGCTCATATTCGACCTCGGCCTGATCTACGGGCGCCTGACCTTCGGCTACCGCGTCAGCTTCCGACAGGCCGCGGGACTTGAAGACCTCCTCGTATTCGTCCTCTCTCAAGTGCTGCATGTTATCTATCAATCCCATAGTTCCAGAATGCCTCACCTTTCCACTTCAGACAAGGGCGCCGATTGCCCGAAAACCACAGATAATAATCCTGCCGTCGGTCGATATTTCCAGAAAAATCAGTGAGATACGGAGATTTAATCGCCCGGTCGACCCTGAAGCTCTATTACGACTTCTAGTTAGATGCACCCTCATAATAAAAGATGCACCTGATTTTTCAACCACATGTTACACCTTCCGCGGTATTGTTTGCACGCAAACTCGTGCCTAATCTAAAGCCAATGCCCTACGTCCGGATTGTGGCCTTCCTTTTACTTGCTTCCCCGGGGCCCGCCATCGCCGAGGCGCGTACCCAGGAATCGGCCGTCGCAATCGAGGCTCAAACTAACCCGCAAAAGCTGGTCCGCGAAGTTGTGGAAAACGGCCGTCGCCTGAAAGAAAACCCAACTTATTGGACGTACCGCGAGCTCGTTCGTAAGGAAGGAAAATTAGAAACCCACGAAGTGTGCCAGACGGACGCTGGAACCATTGACCGCCTCGTTGCCATTAATAACCAGCCTTTGCCTCCTGAGCAGCAAAGACGGG
>DATMQC010000008.1:0-2691 GCA_035567275.1 Chthoniobacterales bacterium
TGATCGCGCGGGAGCGCTTCCCTGGCAGCGGCCTTATTCGGTTGCATTCGGTTTGACTTTCGCTTCGGCCGCGCTTCGATCTTCCCTCTCGCGCAACAGCCAGTAAACGACTCCGAGTGCGATTACCGCGAAACCCAAAGCTACAATAGTCAACGCGGGTGTCGCCTCCATATTGAGGATGATGAATTTTCGTGCGAGCGCCAGAATGCTGATGAGTATCACCGTCTTGACCTGTATGACGCGGTGAAGGCGCTCCATGGCCTGGAGGATGCTGTGATTGAATTCCATGGCAATTAACAGCGTCATGATCATCCCGAAAATGACCTCGAATTCCTCGTGGTTGAGTGGGTTTAATGCACCGAAGACAAGCAGTTGAAAAATCGTCGCGACAAGTCGGAAAAGTGCAATAGCAATAATAACGGCGATGCACAGCGTGAGTATCCACGTGACGATCTGTTCAAACCGACCATAGAATGACATGGCGTTCCATTCGCCAGATGAAACGCCAAAGATTTTTGTAATTTTCATAAATGTTGGGCAGATCTGAAAAGGCGCTCGGCCGCTCATAAGGCATGAGGTTAACACCGGCAGGTTCGCAGGAAAATCCTGTTCTGGTTATAGCGCAAGATGAGGGCTAAATGAGGCAAAAAATGGTGAGTGGAACCAGGCAGAGTCGTCTAAGGTCGAACATCGTGGAAAAGGGGAGTGATTGACTCTCATTCCGCGGAATAGGTTTGCTCTCACCGACAGGATGAGGGCAGCCGGAACGGAACTTCGGAGGACTACGTTTATGCTGCAACTTTTGGCACGCCGTTGGTGGGCGCTAGCCCTGCGCGGCGTGATTGCTGTGCTATTCGGTCTTTTGACCTTCTTTATCCCGGGCGTTACGTTGATTTCCCTGGTGCTGTTGTTCGGGTTCTACGCAATTTTGGACGGCATCTTTGATATTGTGTCAGCTATGAAAGCACCAGGCCACCATTGGCCCCTCTTGGTTGAGGGCATTGTCGGAATCGTCGCTGGAATTGTGACTTTCATGTGGCCGGGGATTACCGCCATGTTTCTGCTTTACCTGATTGCCTTCTGGGCCATCTTGACCGGTGTGCTTGAAATCGTGGCCGGCATCCGTCTTCGTGAAGTCATAGCCAACGAGATGTTGCTGATTCTTATGGGCGTGATTTCCACTCTCTTCGGCATTCTCATCATCATATTTCCGGGCGCGGGAGCTCTTGCGATTATCATCTGGATCGGGGCTTATGCAGTGGTGTTCGGAATCATCCTTATCGTCCTGGCATTCCGGCTCCGGAGCTTCCGCCAGTTAGAGGCGTAAGCGAAGGCTCCAGCCTTTGCCGATTCTTGCGGGTTAGAGAACAAGATCAGAAGATAGTTGGCCAAATTCAGCCGAGCGGCTCTGGCATCCCGTGACTATGCTTGGGTTGGAATTAAAAGGACATAACTAAATATGAACGCAATCACACGCTGGGATCCGCTTAAGGAAATGGAAGAAATGCAAAACCGTCTCTCTAACCTTTTGGGCCGCGCACCGGCGCGGCTTGGGGATGCGAAGGAGGAATCCATCACCGTGGCGGAATGGGCACCGTTGGTGGACATCACCGAGGACGACAAGGAATACGTCATCAAAACCGAGTTACCCGAGATCAAGAAGGAGGACGTAAAGGTCGCGGTCGAGAACGGCCTGCTAACCATCGTTGGCGAACGCAAGTTCGAGAAAGAGGAGAACAAAAAGTATCACCGCGTTGAGCGCGCGTATGGCAGGTTTGTACGAAGTTTTGTTCTTCCCGACGGCGCGGATGCCGAGAAAGTGAACGCTGAGTTCAAGGACGGCGTGCTAAAGGTCCATCTGCCCAAGAGCGAGAAAACAAAGCCTAAGCAAATCGAAGTCAAAGTCGCCTGAAAAGCAACCTACCAGTCGTGGCGATAGTCTTGCATCGCCGCGACACGGGTCGCGCAGACGAAAAAGCCGACGTCAAACACGCGGCGGAGAGTTGCGTGCGTGCTGAGCGTGTCGGAAGGTCGCCGTTGTGATCTTCAAGGAATGGCGGTGAGATCGCTCCAAATCATGAAAAGCAAATTGCTTATCGTCGCTGATCTCGGTTTGGTGAAAGCCTACAATCTCGACTTTACTCCTAACCACACTCCGCGGATTGAACAGCTGCAGGAAATCGTGCTGGAGGAGGCGCACAGTCGCCTGCTCGATAAGCTCATCGACGAGAAGAATCTCCCGCGCGACCTGACCAAGGTCGGGCAGAAGGAACTGCTTGAACAATTCCTAAATGCAAACGCTCCCATAATATGAATGCGGATCAGGACCCATCCGAAATGGAGTCGGCCAGCGACGCCGGAGCGAATGCCGTTTCCGCGCCTGACATCGGCGCGCTGCAAACGGAGTTGGCCGTTCAAAGGGGCCGCTACCTGCGCCTGTCGGCCGATTTTGACAACTTCCGCAAGCGAACCGCGCGGGAAACCGAGCGCAGTGCGGCCGCGCAAAAGGAAGCTTTCATCCGGGAATTGCTGCCGGTCATTGACAACCTCGAACGCGCGCTCGGCAGCAACGTTTCTACTGCACCCGAGCAACTCCGGCAGGGCGTCCAGATGACCCTCCAACAACTCACCCAACTGCTGCATCACCATGGCATCGAAGCTGACGAGAGCCTTGGCCGGCCATTCGATCCG
>DATMQC010000009.1:0-3975 GCA_035567275.1 Chthoniobacterales bacterium
TAAGTGCCTTGTGACGGAGCCGAAAATCCTCTTGTTGGATGAGCCTACGCGCGGCATCGATGTCGGCGCGAAGGCGGAAATTTATCGCTTGATTCAAGAACTTGCCGGGCAAGGATTGGCAATCGTCCTTGTCACATCTGAACTCCCGGAATTGATCTTATTAAGCGACCGAATCCTGGTCTTGAGAGAGGGGCTACCGACGGCGATTCTGAATCGGGAGGACTTTTCGCAGGAGACAATCCTGGAGTTCGCCTCGCCGGGCGGAGCGACTCAACCTGAATTTTTGACCCCGGAGGCTGCCGCTTGAAAAAGGTTCCTGCCAACGCTTTCCGATTCTTGATGATGACCAAGCTCTTCTGGGGGCTCGCCGTTCTTTACGGGCTGGGAATCTTTCTATCGCCAGTCAATCGCAAAGGAATCAACATTTTCTTGAGTCCGGGAAATCAGTCGGACGTTCTGCGCCAGGTCTCAAACAATGGAATTATAGCGGTCGGCATGACGCTCGTTATTATGACCGGCGGCATCGACCTTTCCGTAGGCTCAATGATGGCCTTGGGCTGCATGCTGTGCGCGATGTTGTTGACATTGCAGGGCTGGACAACGGCCTCGGCAAGTTCCATTCCAATCCTGGCGCTTGTTTGCCTTCTGCTTTGCGCTTACCTGGTGCCGCTGATTGCGATCAATCTTCGGCGCGGATCGCGTCCGGTGGAAAAGCCGAGTCCGGGTGTTCGATTGTTCGGTCTTATTCTGGGGTTGGTTGTCGCTGGAATGTCGGTTTGGTGGACCACAAGCCAGCTGCAGTCGAAGTTTACCGTCCCTGGGGTGCTCATCACTGTTCCGGCAGTGGGCCTTGCGGTAGGGGCATTGAACGGTCTGATCATTTCGAAGGGCAGGATGCAGCCGTTCATCGTTACGTTGGCCATGATGGTAGCAATCCTGGGCGCGGCGCGATTGCTCGGTGGAGAAACCGCTGCTATCTACCCAGTCTACACCGGATCGAATGCAACGGAGAAATTCGATATTTTGCGAGCGCTGGTACTGCAGGTGGTGCCGGTTCCCGGCATATTCTTTCTGGTCGCGGTTCTGATCTTCGGATTTGTTCTTAAATTCACGACTTTCGGACGGTATATCTATGCAATTGGCGGAAATGAACAGGCTGCTCGACTCGCTGGAATCCATGTCGACCAAGTAAAGATCTCCGTCTACGCGGTTTCAGGAATGCTAGCCAGCCTGGCCGGGGTGCTCTACACAGCGCAGTATCGCCAGGGTAAGCCCGATGCGGGATCTGGGGCCGAGCTCGATGCGATTGCGGCGGTCGTTATCGGCGGAACCAATTTGATGGGCGGCAAAGGGTCTATGATCGGAACCCTGGTTGGAGTGCTGATCTTTGGATTTCTAAGCAATATTCTTTTACTGAAGAACATTAACAGCAATACGCAGTTTGTTCTGAAGGGAGCAATCATCCTGGCCGCGGTCCTTCTGCAGGAGGGACAGCTCGGTCTGTGGTGGAAGCGTCTGCGTTCGAGTGTCTACCCGTCCGCCTATCCCGGGAGATCGAAAGAACAAGTATCGGAAAAAGTGACGCGATGAATCCGTATTCGCCGGTCAAAGGGACTCCAGAACTAACAAACCAAGCAATTTTCTCCTAACAATTCCCATTAACTACAAACCCCCCGTTGCCCCCATGAAAAGAAGAGCGTTCATCAAAACAACTATCGCCGCTGCTGCGGCTTCGACCGTATTCAAGCCGTTTTATATCCGGGCCGAAGCGAAGAAATACGTGTTTGGTTTCTCGCAAGTAACGGTCGTCGAACCGTGGCGTGTCCAGTTCAATAAAGATATGCAGAAAGAGGCTGCAAAACATCCAGAACTGGAACTGATCATTACCGATGGTCAGGACAAGACAGAAAAACAAGTCGCTGACGTTGAAAATTTAATCCAGCAAGGGGTTGACGTCCTCATTATCAGTCCAAAAGAATCGGCTGGGTTGACTGGAGTAACACTAAAAGCTATCGATGCGAAAATTCCGGTGATCGTTCTCGATCGGAACGTTAACACGGATAAATACACGCAGTTCATCGGCGGCGATAACGTGGCGATTGGGCGTGCCGCCGGTGAATATGCGGTCAAATTGCTCGGCGGACCTGGGAACGCCAAGGGGAATATTGTTGAGCTCTGGGGCGGTATGGGCACTCAGCCGGCTCACGACCGTCATGATGGATTCGCGGAGTTTACCGGCAAGGAATCGGGCATCAAATCGCTGCTGCAGCCGATCGATACGGACTGGAAACAACCTAAGGGATACGAAGTCATGTCAACGGCATTGAAGTCGTTCGATAAAATCGACCTCGTTTACGGTCATAATGATCCAGTCGCCTATGGAGCGTTCCTTGCTTGTAAGGACGCCGGTCGCGAAAAAGAAATTAAGTTTCTCGGGATCGATGCATTGCCGAATGAGGGGGTCACCTGGGTTTGCAAAGGCGAACTCACGGCGACTTTCCTTTATGCCACTCCCGGCGCGGAAGGCGTTCGCCAGGGACTCAAGATTGTTAAGGGCGAGAAAGTGGATAAGAAAATCATTCTTCCAACGATGGCAATCGACAAATCCAATTGCGAACAGATCCTGAAGGATAACGGATTGGCGTGATTGCAGGTGTGGGATTCAGCGTGGAGTAGGAAACGTCACCCGAAAAGGCTGAATGTTGCGGAGCCGTTTTGGAGACAGGTTCAAAACGGCTCAAGGCACGGTAAGAAATGCGCACGGAGTGGCGACATCGCTGACGGGAATGGACATTGCTGGCCTATTCCCCTGGGAGTTGGGGCGTCCGCCCCGTCGGCGCCGTGAAAGCGGTGTTGATGTCGGCTACCGGCGGCTGCGAGGGACCGCAGCCCTCCAGAAACCGCTGGCGGAAGCGGCTGAGCGGCAAAGACTTTATCTATATGCGAGACGGTGCACTAGCTCACTGCAATGTGCAGTGGATCAGCAGGGGCCAGGCGCCGCTCGAGATTTTGCGCAATGGTGGAAGCGATCAAGGTGCGGGAATGATCGAACTTGAACGTAAACCGCCGGCCCTTGCCGTAGAGATGCAATTCTTCGCAAAGCAGCTTGTGCTCAAGAGAGGCCTTGTCGATCTCCATCGTCCTCGACGAATCGCCAAGGAAGGATTTCGTGACGAAGTAAACCTTGTTGAGATCCTCGTTCGTGGCGATCAGGTAGCCAAAGCGATTTGGATTAAGATTTTTGCCTTTGCCAGAGACGCAGGGCGCCGCCCAGGAGACGGTCGTTTCGCGCCCAGTCAAATGCCGGAAACTGGTTTCCAATCGCGCAGGGAATTGATCGGGCATTTTGCCGTCGGTTTCGTCGATCGGTAGTCGGTTAAGCTTGCGAGCAATCATCCAGAGATTGACAGAGATCGATCGCCAGATCCTTGGCAGAAAATAGAAAGTAAGCGCAAAGAGAACGACACAAACCGAGAAAACAATGACGGGATAGTGCCAAAGGAGCGCGACCCCGCCGAGAACCAAAATGTTCTCGCCGGTGCTGACGGCGATATTCGAAAACGGTTCGGGCGAACTGTTCACCACGAGACGAGTGCTGGCTTTCAAGCTGTGGGATGCAAAACTCATGGCTCCGCCCAGCAATGCTACAGTGACTTCAAATACCGGATTTGTGGCTCCAAGCGCCCGCACCGCCAGGAATGCGCCTCCAAGGGGGCGGATTACGGTGTGGACGGCGTCCCAGACCGAATCCACCCATGGGATCTTGTCTGCAAAAAATTCCAGGAGGAACAGAACGCCGGAAAAAACCAGAATCACCGGATCTCCCAGAACTGAGAGGGACGCGAACTGCGGCGAGAGGTGGACCCATCCGAGATCAATCGATAATCCGGTTGCAAAGACGGTGAGATAAAGGCTATAGCCCGAAAGTGTAGCCAAGCCTAGGGCCACAGATAAAGTCCGGAGGACTTCCATACT
>DATMQC010000010.1:0-5372 GCA_035567275.1 Chthoniobacterales bacterium
CGGGGAGCTCGCAGCCCAGTCGGCAATGAAGCACAATGTCAAAAGAGTGGTCATGATCGAAGGAAAGCTCGGCCAAGGCACCGCTTCCGCTCAGACTCAAGGCTTCATCCAGGGATAGCAGAAGGCGGGCAAGGATGTCGGCGACCTCGGCAACCTTGCTAGTAGTGTCGGTGTGAAGGGTGCCGGCGGCAAGGACCTCCAGGTCGTGTTCTGGGGTTCGGGCGGTTGGTTCGCCGATCCAGCGAAGAAAGTTATGCAGGATGCCATCACAGCCCTTGGGCCAGATGGGTTCGACGGTGCGTACGTCCAGAATGACGAGATGATGACCGGCGCCCTCCAGGCCATGCAGGAGGCTGGACTCGATCCAAGCAAATACTGGCTGGGAGCCAGCAATGGCAAAGAGAAATCCTGGGACTGGGTTGCAAAGGGCTTGACGACTATGGACGTCAATCAGTGCCCGACGCTCGAAGCGGATATATCGTTTCAGCAGATTACGGCCCACTTTGAAGGGAAGCCCTATAAGAAGGCCGTATTCGTGAACTTTTTACCCTTTGACAAGGACACGCTTGACAAGTCTAAGCTGATTCCGTGGATCCAGGATGACTACCTGGCGAAGCGAGCGGCAAACGCCTTCAAATATGACATTAACGATCCCGTCTTCCGGGCGAATCCTGCTTACCAATAAATGCAGGAGAACGCAACGTGACGGGAAACGTTGCCAGATCGTCAAAAGCCGACCTTCACAAGTCCTTGAACATTTGAGAAGGTCACCCGAGGTAAGCGGCTTGCCGGGGCGAACCCGAAATGCTTTCGGGTTCGCGCTTAGCCCTGAGACGAGGTCTTCTCCAGGGCCGTTTTAATAATCTGTAAACGAGGTCGGACTGGTAGGGCTGCATCTCCGAGGCGGCCGTTTTTTGCTCGGCGGGCAGCTCGAGATCTGCCCCTACCACAGCTGCGTCTTGCGTTGCCGTAACTAAACATCAAATCGAAATGACCCGAAGCGGTATAATATAAACGGGGTCGGACTGGTAGGGCCGCTTAGGAAACGAAGCCGGCGAGTCGCGGCTCTGGGCGGGCATTCACTTTCGCAGCGACATCGATACGGGACTGGCTCTCGGCCGAGCGGTTGCCAAGCTCGTGATCGAGCGGGCCGAAAAAGATGGCTCGCAATGATCGATAGCCCGGGCGGGCGGTAGCCATCGGATCCGGGAACAAAGGTTAGGTTAGAGTTCTCGCCGGCCGCCCCGCAGGCCAGGGCTGAGAGAACCCAAAGCCCCGCAGCAAACCACTAACTACCGATTTTAAACATCCTCCGTGACCCCCGTGGCCTCCGTGCGATGATTCTTCTCGGGTTTCCAATGCTGCCCCGATTGAGCTGTCCAAGATGGCTTTATCTGATGAATCAGGAAGGGGACAAAAGGCTCGCACGGAGGTCACGGTGGGCACGGAGTCAATACATCCTACAATATTTGGCTTTCGGTGAGTCAGCGTCTCAGTAGATGCTTGTATAACGGTTCCAAGTCGAGAGAGGACGATTAGTTGCCTTGCCGAGAGGTATTCCTCGGATATCAAGGCGTGTCTTCGCTAGCTTTTTAGCTTGATCGCTTTGTACGCTTTCATCGTTTCGACAATCGCCCTTTCCACCGGCAGCCGTTCCATACTTGAAGCGCCGTAAAATCCATGGACTCCCTCAGTCCGATGAAGGACATACTCAGCGTCGCTCGGTTCTGATATGGGACCACCGTGACAAAGAACGATTACATCGCGGTTCACGCTTCTTGCGGCGTCCGCGATCTCCTGGACTCTTGCCGGTGCGTTCTCCAGGGTGACCGCGCTCGTTGCGCCTATCGAGCCCTTGGTGGTAAGTCCCAAATGCGCAACCACAATGTCCGCACCGGCTCGGGACATGGCTCTTGCATCCTCGGCGTTGAAACAATAAGGAGTGGTCAAGAGGTCCATTTCGTGGGCCTGACGGATCATGTCGATCTCGAGACCGTATCCCATGCCGGTTTCCTCCAGATTTTGCCTGAACAATCCGTCGATTAGGCCAACGGTTGGGAAGTTCTGCACTCCGGAAAAACCGAAATCTGCGACCTGTTTGAGGAACAAGGGCATTTGACGAAACGGATCTGTTCCGCAAACGCCGGCGAGAACCGGTATATCCTTTACGATGGTCAAGACTTCGCCGGCCATCTCCAGGACGATGGCGTTTGCGTCTCCATACGGCATGAGGCCGGACAGAGAACCACGCCCGGCCATGCGATACCGGCCGCTGTTATAAATGATGATCAGATCGACCCCGCCGGCTTCTTCAAACTTGGCCGATATACCGGTCCCGGCTCCCCCTCCGATGATTGGACGGCCATCTGCAATTATTCTTTGCAATCGCTCACGAACTTGTTGGCGAGTAAACCCCATAAGTTTCTTTTAGCAAAAGCAAGGCACAGTGCGGAGGGAACCTCATATGACGTCGGCTTTACACCTGCACCTTCCTTCTCTGAATTAACTCGAGTATCATTTCCACAGCCTTGGCAGCGAAAAGGGGATCATTGATATTCAGGTCGAGCTCAATCACCGGAATGTCCGGCTTGAGATTAGCCTTGATCGCATCAAACATCGCGCAATCGGCCTCCCTATCACAGAATGGTTGACCGTCGCCGTCCAACATGGAAACGCCTCTCAGCGGGATCAAAAATGCCACGGGGCCGTTTGCAGCGTTCGCTTTTCCCGCAAAAATTTCTCCCATCCGGCGGTTTTCTTCAACGTTCGTTCGCATCAGCGTCACCGAAGGATTCCATTCGTAGAAAAGCCGGTTTGCTAGTCGGAACTTTTCCGGGACAGTCGATGGTGCACCGAAATTTACCATATCAACACAACCCGGCACGATGAGATGTGGAATCCCGCGGCGACCAGGCGCATCGAGCCGTTCAGGACCTGCGCTAAAGACGCCGTGGCAGAGTTCATCTGCCCACTCGGTCGTGGTGATGTCGAGTACAGCCTCGACCAAACCGTCTGCGACGAGCGTTTCCATCGCCCGCCCCCCCGTGCCCGTGGCATGAAAAACCAATACCTCAAAGCCTTTATCCTTCAGGGCTTTCGCACAGGCGTTGACGCACTCCGTTGTGTTTCCAAACATCGACGCCGTAATAATTGGCCGATCCTCGCTGCTGTGAGGCGGTTCGTTCTGGACCATACCGCAGATCCCGCCCGCTGCCCGTGTGTAGATCAGTCGGGAAACACGGTTCAATCCGGCGACATCGACTATGGACGGGATCATCACTATGTCTTTGCCGCGCACATAAAATGAGACGTCGCCCGAAGCGACGGTTGATACCAAGACCTTGGGCAACCCAATGGGCAGAGCCCGCATTGCCGCCGCGATGATCGAGGAACCACCCGATCCGCCCATCCCAACAATGCCGTCGAATCGCCCTTGCTCGTAGAGCTGCCGGATCAATTTCGGCGCACCTAGATCCAAGGCTTTCATCGCTTCAGCCTTGTCTTTCCGGGCGCGAATTTTTTCCAGATCATGTCCGGCTGCTTGAAAAACTTCGTCTGCCTCGTGATCTACCGGAAACAGCGTGGTGCTGCCCAGTACACCCACATTGACCATCAGCACTTTTAGACCAAGTTTGAGAATTTCTTCGCGTAGGAACGCGTGATCTTCGCCTTTTGTATCGAAGGTTCCAAGGACACAGACCGTTTTGCTCATAGAGGGCGCTAACTTGGAGGCGGAACGACCTTGGCCCCCGGGATCTCCCGCAATAGTCGCTCCGGCCCAGCCGGGGAGTAGACAACGACAAGCTTCATCGTTTCTGTTCCAGTGTTCACGGTCGAATGATAAACGTCGGCGGGTATATAGATACTGACCCCGGGACCCACTTTCACCGGTGACTGATCGTCAACCATTTGCTCACCCTCTCCGGAAACCACGTAGATGATTTCTTCGGAGCCAGGGTGGTTATGCCTCGCGTGCCCTTTTCCCTGGGCGAGTTCAACCACACCGAAACTGAAGCGCTCTGCATTGGTAACAACAGGTTCACTGAGGAAGTGGATTTTTCCCCAGTCAAATTCCACACAATCAACATCTCGCGTGGTGGTAATAACGCCGGATCCAAGTTTCTGCATAGGGGGAAAGTTATTTATTTATATCCCGAAAAAATGCATTAGACCATCATGAAAACAGTAACATCCCTCAATGTCGTTGAATCCAACCTCCAACCGCTTGTTGAGAATGCGATCGACAAGAGTGGGGGCTTGTTACGTCTTGCGCCCTGTTGGGTTCCCAGGTCCTTTCTTCAACCGGGCCGCCGGTTGAAGCTTCATCCCAACGACCTTTACGCCTTCGGATTGGATCGTGGCGGGATCGATGAACGCTGGTTTGCCTCAACTACACCGGCGGCGAACGAAAACCGTACCCCGGACGAGGGTCTGAGCTATTGCGTGTTCGACGGAAAGCGTTTTACCCTGGCGAACGCCATTCAGCAGTGCGGCGCCCAGATTATTGGAGATGCAATCTGGAACAAATACCGGCGCTGGCCTGTTTATTCGAAATTTTTCGATAACCTGGGTCCGATTCAGCATCATATGCATCAGTCAGAGGAGCATGCCAAGCTGGTCGGCCAGGAAGGGAAACCCGAAAGCTACTATTTTCCACCGCAGCATAACGCCGTAACCAACAATTTCCCTTATACCTTCATGGGTCTTGAACCTGGGACGACGAAGGAAGAAGTGAAGCGCTGTCTCGAAAACTGGAATAAGGGCGATAACGGGATCCTGGACTTGTCCAGGGCCTATCGCCTGAAACCTGCCTCGGGATGGTTAATCGGTCCGGGGCTGCTTCATGCCCCAGGCTCGCTCTGCACCTACGAGCCCCAATGGGGATCCGACGTGTTTGCCATGTTCCAGTCTCTCGTTGAAGGCCGCGAGACGCCGCGAGCGCTTCTGGTGAAAGATATTCCGCCCGATAAACACAACGATTTGGACTTCATTATCAGCGAGTTGGATTGGGATGCGAACGTGGACCCAAGTTTCAAGGACAATCACTACCTCGAGCCAGTGCCGGTCGCGAACACGGAGTCGGAAGGCTATGTTGATCGTTGGATTGTGTACGGCAGAATTAATGGGGAACAGCTGTTTACTGCAAAAGAGTTAACGATTGAGCCCGGCGTAAAATGCACCATCCGGGACAACGGAGCGTACGGGTTGATCGTGGTTCAGGGCAGCGGTCGAATGAACAATCTGAACTTGAATTGCCCGAAACTGATCCGGTTTGTTGAAATGACCGACGACGAGGTCTTTTGCACCGAGGCGGCCGCGCGCTCCGGCGTTGTATTCGAGAACACCAGCGAGGTCGAGGATCTCGTCGTTCT
>DATMQC010000011.1:0-14487 GCA_035567275.1 Chthoniobacterales bacterium
TCCAGGCGACATCGAGACTGATGGCCTGCATATTGGCACGTGCGGCTTTTACTTTAGCACCATGGCTGACCAGTGCCGAGATGTCCCAGCTACCGGTAAATCCGTAGGCGGGTACGGTGCCAGCTGTGAGGCCACCGGTCACAAAGCCATAGGTGTAGCCAATCGAAGGGTTGGGAAGAATCCCGGCTTGGATTAGCTGCGCGGCAGCGAGACCTCTGCGATCTCTGTCTGCACGCAGCTTCGGGCTCAAGATCACTGCAAGAATGGCCACCTGATCAGGGCCAAGCCCGCTTCTAAGATTCAATGGCACCGGAGGGAGGAGCGAGTGATGAAGCTGCGCAGCAGCAACCTGCAGTGCTTTCGCCGCCGGCGTACGCAGCCGCTGTTGGACACTTGCATTCGACAGGGGAAGCGGATAATATGACGCACAACTGCTCAGCGGGATCAAAAGCGTTAGTAGACGAAAAAATCTCACTTGGGCAATATCAAATCAGGGAACGGCAGGACTCTGCTGCCTCAAGATGAGAAGAACCCTCAAATATTGATGACATTTCTGTCATGAAGATGTCTGGCCTTTAAAATCTCACACCCAGGAGCGCAGGTCACCGATGACCGGTTCGCGTAGCAATTTTCGCAGATGCAGCGCCACCCCCGCCGCAGTGAGAGCGACAGCGCAAAGGCACAACAACAATAAATAAATCCATGGCACAGTGAGGTATTCCGGCGGTGGGTCAAAGACCCCGGCGAGCACCTTAACCAACGCGAAAGCGACCAGCCAACCAAGGCAGATTCCGACGAGCCCACCACCAACCAGAATCGTCACGGCCTCACCCCACATGAATGCAGCCAGATGTTGGCGCTTAGCTCCTAGAGCGCTAAGAACAGCAAACGACCGCCTTCGCTCAGATAAGCTCAAGAATAGAGCCAGTGCGGTCGCACCCGCGACAAAGACGACGGCGAAGCTTAATTCGAGCAGCGTAAGGCCCCGGAGGTCGACAGCCGATAAGCTGGAGTTGATCTGGCGCTGAGCAGAAGCGATATCGCTAATTTTCAGGCCGGCAATCGGGCCGACTGCTCGGCTGACTTCTCTGGCGAGCAGAGACGGATTGCCATCGGTGCGGATCAAGATGATCCATTCGGTTCCGGACTGCGCGTGCGATAGGAGATAAAAGCTGTTGACGACCAGGAAGGAATCTTTAGGTGCAGTGGGGAACTCGCGTACGACGCCGATAAATCGAAAAGGGGCGACGCGATACTCATCACTGGGAGCCTTTTGTAATCGCAGGTTCAGTTCGTCGCCACGGTGTAGCTGAAAATCCCCGACCGTTTCGTCGGAGACAAGAACACCTTCAGGCTGATCCGCCAACAGCTTAAGCGCCGCACGCGCGCCCTCGGCGAAGTACGCGTCAGCCAATTGTGTTGCGTCCCCAAACGTTTTCGGGTCGATCCCGTAGATATCCTGGAGATCGTTACCAACATATGCATATCCATGCTGCATCGCTCGAGCCGCCATCACATTGGGTAATCTTTCCAACTTTGGAAGAAGGTCAGAGGCAATCGCCGCCGAAGGAATCCCACTGACCGTTACGTCGGCGCCGTTTGTCAACTCTGCGTCAACTCGGGATTGTGCTTGATACGTCGCATTAAAAATCGCTGTGGACACTGCGAAAGAGATTGCCAGAGCCACTAAAGCCATAGCTCGTGACAAGGGTAGCCGCTGACGGGCGAGAGACGCCGCAATGATCCGGGAGAGTTTTCCAGCGAAAGGGGGAATGCGGAGTTTCGCGGCGAGCGGGAGTCCGCGCTCGAGCATAAATCCGAATAGCCGTAATGTCGCCAGTATCGTGCCGATCCAAAGGCAAAACGGACCGGCAAACGCTTCATAGTGAACGGAAATACTTGTCATTCCCTCCGGGGCCAAAACCAGTTCATAACCCGTGCCGGCCATCCACCACAGGACAACGCCAGCCACAGCCAGCAAAACGGCATCGAGCCTGGCTTGCCGCCATAAGGGCTTGCTTTTCGCGGATAAAAAACCTCGGGCCGCAGCGACCGTTGAATGGCGGGACTCCTGCCACGCCGGCTGAAGCACTGCGACCAGAGCGAGAAGCAAGCCCGCGCAGGAAGCGGCAACCAACCAGCCGCCTATCCCGGTCAGCGAAACGCCCAAGGCTATTTTGAAGACCCTGCTGACCGCGATGGCCAGCATCGCTCCAATCAGGCAACCGCCGAGGCCGACCGATACCGCCTCGGCGGACGCCAAATTCAAAATCATGGCGACCGAAGCACCTCTGGTCCGCAGCAAGGCTTGCTGCTGACGGCGGCGGATCGCTCCGGAGCCCGCTATGCCTAACGTCAATAGGGCCGCCACAACCAGGCCCGGCAGACCCAGAAAGAGAAAAAGCACTCTGGCGTAGAGTGCGTCCCCTCGAACGCTCGCGAGCCTCGAAGCAAGGTTATTGCTAATAACTGCGCGTCCTGCAGCGCTTACCTCCAGGTGGTTGGTCTGTCCCAGCGCCCAGGCATATGCCGCCTCTGGAGCGTCCGGCAGGTTGTGCCGAGCGGTTCGAACGTGAACCTCAGACCGCACAGAATCTGGCTGAATAGCCATTTGGTCTGAAAACACGCGGTGCCAGATCTCCTCGGGAAGCACAAGGACGTTGTCGGGCGGTGCTTGCGGCTTCGTCCCTGAAGGGAGGCCAATTTTTTGAAATAGAGACCCAGCGTCCGGGAAGCCGATGATTCCGTCAATTCTAACGTCGACCGGTGGCAAGCCTCCGCCACGTTGAATCGTCACCGTCTCACCGATCGACACATGCAGGTTAGCGGCGGTCTGCTGCGCGGCGAAAACCCCATGGTCAGCGCCCATCATCGGAGCAATCTCGGTCGGAAAAGTCTGTCTGTAATTGGGCGCAACACCCAGCACCGTCGCCGCGCCCGTCGCCTGCACCGTTTCGCCAGTCTTTGCAACCAAACCGGGCACATCAGCGTACGCAACAGTTTCGATCACGGCTTCAGGATCAGTCTCGTGAATCGTCGCGCGAACAGCTTTCTCATCTGCGTGCGAATTCAGGAGTAGCTGCCAGTCGATTGCCAGACCCGCAATCGCACGACCTGTCATGGACTTCACGCTCGAATCGATAAATGCGCCGAGGCAAGCCAGTAAGGCTACAGCGAGACCCACACCAACCATTGCGCCCACAAAGCGTACTGGCTGACGCTTGACCAAGCCAATTGTCCACGAAAGGAATAGTCCCACTTCAGGTTGGCCTCTGCTGAAGTTTCCCGTGTGCGATGCCCCACTGAGTCTGCATCCGACCCGCTACTGACTTATCATGAGTTGCGATTACCAATGCGGCGCCGGCATGCGAGGCCAACTCAATCAGCACCCCTATCAGTTTTGAGGCTGTGCCGCTATCGAGCTGGCCGGTGGGTTCGTCGGCCAGGATCAACCGCGGCTCACATACTACGGCCCGAGCGACTGCAACCCTTTGCATTTGTCCGCCAGAAAGCTCACCCGGAAGCTTGTTAGCGATCACCGATAAACCGAGCTTTTCGAGGATCCCTAACGCAGCCGGCCGAGCTTCTGCTTGGTTGCGCTTCGACAGCAACCAGGAAAGTTCAACATTCTCTACCACCGTGAGAGTCGGTAACAGGCTCGGCGCTTGGAATACCATGCAGATCTGATCCGGCCGAAGCTCTGTCTCGGGACCGAGCGCCGGCCAACGGACGAACCCGCTTGTCGGTTTATCGAGGCCGGCCATCAAGTGCAGCAAAGTAGATTTTCCGCTTCCCGACGGACCTACCACTGCCACGCGCTCGCTCGCTATCACTTGGCAAGATACCCTCGTAAGTGCGGCTAGCTGGAACCGGCCATCTGCAAAATGGCGGCTGACGTTCTCCAGAGAAACAAGGACTTCATCCATCGTCGACTATTTTTCCGTCTGCGAGCCGAACGATCCGGTTCGCTTTCTGAGCCAGCGCCGCACTGTGGGTGGCAACCACGGCAGCCCCGCCGTCCCTGCAATACGCTTCAATGAGTTCAAGAACCCAAGCTTCCGTGACGGCGTCCACCTCACCGGTTGGTTCGTCTGCAAGCAAGATTTTTGGAGCAGCAGCCAAGGCCACCGCCAAGCCGACGCGCGCTGCCTCACCCCCGGAGAGTTGCGCCGGATATACTCGGCGATGATGTAACAGACCTAAAGCATCTAGAAGAGTCCTGACTTGCTCTCTGTTCTCCTTGCGCGCCAGCCGCATAGGCAAGAGCACGTTTTCTTCCACGGTCAGGTGCTCAAGGAGGTTATCGGATTGCAACAAGAATCCCACGGTTCGAGCGCGAATGGCTGCTCGCTGGGGTTCCGGGCGGCGGGTGATCCTTTCCTCGAGTATTCGAACTTCCCCACCGTCAGGCTCGTCCGTTCCGGCCAGGCACGCTAGCAGCGTCGATTTCCCACTCCCTGACGGGCCGAGCACTGCGATCATTTCTCCCGACCCCACCCGAAGGCTCACGCCGCGCAAAGCGAGTGTCTCTTCGTCGTCAGAATGAAAGAAGCGGTAGAGATTGCAAGCCTCCAAAACCGTTCCTGTCCTCATTTTACCAACGGAAACTCTCCGAAATCAGCTTCCACTGATCTGCATTGTCGGCACCGATTGGCGCCCACAGGATTAAGATCGCCATCTTGCCGCTCTTGTAGAAGACGTAGGCCTCGTTTTCGAGGCGAATTCGTTTATTGGTGACTGGATTGGCGTCTGATTCACATTCATACTTAATAAGTAAGGCCGAACCAGCAGGCAGCCGGATTTCCTTTTCAGTGTTAACTTTGAGCGCCTTCTCGGATTTCCCAAGTCTGGCAACGACATCTTTAACCGTTGGCGCTGTTGCACTCGCATCTACAATCACGGCGACGCCGTCAAACTTATCGATGAATGCGACATCGGAGCTTTTTTCTGAACGTGCCCAGCCCTCGGGAACCTTTAGACTGTACCCACCCGCTGAAGACGCGTACGGCACGAAGACTTGATCGTCCGGGATGTCACCGGGAGGATTCTTTTCAGACGCCAATGCGGACGCAGTGAGCGCAACTAGGCAGCAAACAGCGCGGCCAATAATTCTGGAGAGGTGACTCTTCATACGAGGCAAGCCAGACGAACAATAAAGTGTAAGCAAAAGTCAACTTGCCAATCGAACCTTTGTCGGCCCGAGCGACAACGATGACGCCATTGGTAAGTAGTACCAAGAAATGACATGAATATTTAGCCAAAGTTACAAAATTGTCATGAAAGGGCCGCTCTTGGCAGATCACAGTTTTCCCAGGACAGTTCAGCTTCTTAGCTGTTTTTTCGCAGGACCTTGTGCAAAGTCTCAAGCAGCTGGGTGACATCAAAAGGCTTTTTGATGAAGGCTTCCGTACCGATTTTCATCAGGTCCTTATCTGCGATAGCGGTCGAGGCTCCTGTCGTGAGAACGATCCTTAAACAAGGATTGAGCCTTTGCAATACCGCGATCGCTTCCAATCCGCCCATGCCGGGCATGTGGATATCTGTGAGAACCAGGCTGATTTCGCCTCCTTTTTCGAGATAGCGGGCGACGGCTTCTGTTCCTCGGCTGGCCAAGAGCGTGCGATATCCGTTGGATTCCAGAATCTGGCTTGTCACAAAGCGCACGGCTTCTTCGTCGTCCACGATCAAAATCAATTCGCCCTTTCCCTTTGGAGGCGCAATCAATGGCCCGCTCTCGACAGTTAGCGGACGAATCAGGTCGGGTTCTGCAGGGAAGTAAACTCGAAATTGCGTCCCCAGTCCCACTTTGCTTTGAAACTCGATGTGTCCCTTGTGACTCTTCATTATTCCCATCACCGTTGACAAACCCAGGCCGGTGCCTTTATCGATCTCCTTGGTTGTGAAAAACGGATCGAAGATTTTATCGGCGATCCGCGGAGGAATTCCGACGCCCGTGTCTGAGACAGTGAACAGCACATGGGGACCTTTTTTCAGCCCCGGCCGCTGGTTTGCGCTCGCTTCATCAAGCAGAATGTTTTCCGCCTTTATGGTAAGGATTCCTCCGTTTGGCATCGCGTCGCGCGCATTAACGGCGAGATTGAGGAGTACCTGGTGGAGTTGAGTGGCGTCTCCCATTATCGGCCAGAGATTTTTCTGTTCGTGAATTTTGAAGGCGATCGACTTGGGAAAGGCTTCACGAATAATTCTGCCGACCTCTGCAATAACATAGCGGGCCTGGACGAGAACACGTTTCCCTTCGACTCCTTTCGCAAATCCAACAACTTGTTTTACAATCTCCGCGCCCCGCTGCGCGCTCGCTTCTATCATTGCAAGAATGAAAGGGTTTTCCGGCGTATCAGGGTTGCGGCGCAGCATCTGAGCACCCATCAGGATCGGCGAGAGGATGTTGTTCAGATCGTGAGCAATGCCTCCGGCAAGTTGACCGATGCTTTCCAGGCGTTGATTGCGCAGGAACAGCGCCTCCATGTGTTTCTTTTCACTGACGTCCGTGTCAATGACGAGAATTGCACGCGGCTTGCCTGAGTCATCAGATAACAATGTCCACCGGCTGGCGACGATAATTTCGTTCCCGCTCTTTCTGATTTTTCGTACCTCTCCAGACCATTCTCTCTTTTGGAACAGGATTTTCTTTGCCTCCTCGAACGCGGTTGGCTCTTCGTAGGTCATTTTCACGAAATCGCGGCCTAACGCCTCTTCTGGGGGCCATCCGTAGAGGCGACGGGCGCCGTCATTCCAGAATCGCACTTTTTCGTCCAGGTCGCGGACGACAATAGCGTCGCTGGCGAGCTCAAGAAGATTTGCCTGCTCTTGCATCTTCAATTCGGCGCGCTTTCGTTCGGTGATATCGAGATGGACACCGACTACGCGGCCTTTTTGATCTCCGTCACCGCGAACGACGCATTCGCTGATCTGGACATAACGCATCGCATTGTCGGGCCTCACGATACGAATCTCGATGGAGTTGTGCCGGTTCTCGGTGACCGCCCGCTTCAGAGACTCCCGCAATTTCGCTACATCCTCAGGGTGAACGGCTTCCAGCCACCTTTCCAAGGGTACCGTAAGGCTCTGTGGAAGGCCATAGATCGCAAACATTCTTTCGTCCCAGAAAAGTTGGTCGCTCTTCAAGTCCCATTCCCAAATTCCTATTGATGCGGCAGTCGTGGCCTGCGCCAGTCGTTCGCTGTACAGTTTCAACTGCTCCTCATCCCGGCGTCGCTTAGCCATATCGCGACGCACCGTAATGATTGCAAGAAGGACAACCAGCGTGGAAAAACCTCCTCCTATTGCGGCGATGGAATTTGTGCGCTTCGTGGCCTTCCTAGAAGTCGCCGTTCGTGCCTGAAGCAGTATATCTTCCGCCCGGTTCATCTCGGCGAGAGTAGAGCTGAGATCCGCTAGAATAACGCGAAGCTCGGGTTCCCGGCTCAGAGGTGGAGCCTCGTTTGCGGCTCCGTTGCCCGCAGCTCCCAGTTCGGCAACCGGCGCCCAAACCGACAAGCATCTTTCAGTCAAGGTTGTGACCTTTAGAATGCTCCCTTGTTCCTCCGGGTCCTTGGCTGTTAATTCCGTAAGCTTTTGTACGGCTGGCCGAATCTGGTCGATTCCGGCACGAAATTGCTGCAGATATTGGCGATCGCCTGTCAACAAATAGCCCCGGCGCCGGTTTTCGGATTCAACCACCGTATTCAACAGATCAGCAAAAGATTGACGCAAAGCATGCGTGTGAGACACCCACAGGTCAGCGGTTCCGATTTCGCGCGTGCTTTGATAAGTGACGAACCCGAGGATAAAAATTCCTGCCAGCGCGGCGGCCGAACCTGCGAAAATTTTTGCCTCGGTGCTGAGTTTCATTGACGCAAATGCTTCCGTTCCACGCTGCTCCTCCGCAAGTGGTTAACCCATCACGTATTATATAACGAAACTCATTCTTCGGATACGAAGTTTGCGATTGGATGATTCAACAGTCGGGCACGCCTCACCGTTCCCTTTCAACGACGAGGCCGACGCCTTTTTTGTTCTGCATTAACGGTCCGACGTTCCACAAGACGAAGCCGCCGGAAGACCTCGGTTTCGTCGTCGCTTCGATATCCAGTTGAGAGGCGATCTCGCTGGAAGGCCAACCATACGAACCGCCAAGGTGATCCAGCGCAATGCTTGGGTAAATCGGTATTTCGCGCGGATTGACTTGCGAACTCCGCCACCATCGAAGCAGGGCCGAAAAACTCTGGGCGCTTTTGTCCCGCCAGTAGAGCTGGGGGGAAAGATAGTCCACCCAGCCGTGCTGGAGCCACGTTACCGGGTCGGAATACAGATCTCTGTATTGGTCAAGTTCAACAACGACCTCGGCTGGGGATCCCCGGCGATAGATACCGAAAGGGCTGACACCGAAGAGAGCCTCGGGGCGAATCTGCTTGATGGCCTGATGCAGGTCCTGAATGAGCTTGTTGATGTTCTGGCGGCGCCAGTCGTCCAGTTCCATGCCGCCGCCATATTTGGAAAAGGAAGAGTGGTCCGGGAATGAGCCCCGAGAATAGGACCGGCTAGGGTAGGGATAGAAATAATCATCCAAGATCACTCCAGCCACGGCGTACCGCCGCAGGATATCTCGAATGACTTCCACAATATGTTCCCTGACAGCAGGTTCGCCCGGGTCAAGCCAAAGCGTGTTCCCTACGCGGTGGACGTACCCGGCAAGTTCGCGCGAGAGGTGATTGGATGCTCGGGGCTCGGCGAAGCTTGCAGCCGCACGATAGGGATTGATCCACGCGTGAATGGCTATTCCCTCACGGTTTCCCTCCCTTATAAAGTACGCGAGTGGGTCGTAGCCGGGGGATACACCTTGGGTGCCCGTGAGGAAACGGCTCCAGGGCTCGATCGGAGACGAGTAGAGCGCGTCACATTCCGGCCGTACCTGAACCATCAAAGCGTTCAGGCCCGACCGGGCAGCAGTACCAACAATCTCCTGTATCTGTGCCTTCTGCGTTTCCAACGACAGGCCGCTTTTCGACGGGAAATTGATGTTGTAAACGGATGCGACCCAAGCTCCCCGCAGTACTCGTGCGCCGGTTGATGGCGTATTGGATGCTGCCAAACCCAAAAAAACCAAGATAAGAACTCGAAACTGCATGGGACGGAGATACGAAGTAAACCGACCTAGTAACAGATGTCGCTATTCTATGCAACACTGGCAAAGATGGCCGGTCCCGGCGGGCGACTCGGCGATCTACCCCTTAAGCGCTAACTTAGCGCAAAGTAGGCGAAGCGTCCCGCTTTGCACGCTTCAAAATTGAGCAAACCGGGACGGTTCGCCTACACCGAAGCGTGTTCGTGAGCTCTGCACCGACTCATTGTCCAGAGCCTGGAAATTTTGCGAGCGCTTTGGCTCGCGAAGTTTCCTCCCTAGGGATACTCGCCAGCATTTACAAATTTTATGAGGCCGGATTCGCGCTGCACAAATTCTTCGGCGAGCGCGCGGTAAGCCGTCGCACCCGCGCCGTGTGGCTCGTACTCGATAATCGGCTTGCCAAAGCTTGGCGCTTCACCCAAACGAACGGACCTGGGAATAATCGTCTGGTAGACGAGGGCTGGAAAGTGTTGCCGGACTTCGTTGACGACTTGTTGGCTTAGATTTGTTCGCGCGTCGTACATCGTCATTATAATCCCCGCAATAAAAAGGGAGTCGTTGAAGGCGCGAATCTGATCAACCAGCTGAACAATTTTTGAAAGCCCTTCGAGCGCAAAATATTCGCATTGCAGGGGAATCAATAGCTGGTGTGCCGCCGCCAGCGCGTTCGTCATCAGTATTCCCAGGGACGGTGGGCAATCGATAACTACATAGTCAAATGCGGTGTTGTAAGACAACGGCTTGAGCACGTCACGCAGCCGCGTGAGGTGATCATCGAGGCGGGCAACCTCGATTTCTGCGCCTGCCAAGTCGAGATCGGCAGGAATCATCGATAAGCGGTCAAATCGGGTCGGGACAATCTTTTGTTCAATGCGAGCCTGTCCGATAAGAGCTTCGTAAAGGCTGCGCCCGCTCGTCTCCTCAAGCCCAAGCGCGCTGGTTGCATTTCCTTGAGGATCAAGATCGATCAGAAGCACTCGTTTCCCTATCTGGGCAAGGCAGGTGGAAAGGTTGACTGCTGTCGTCGTCTTGCCAACTCCGCCCTTTTGATTCGCGATTGCCAGAAGCTTCATTCCTGCCTTCAGTTTGCGTCCCGGGCATTCAGAAGGCAATCTTTCCGTCGAATGGGTGAGATCGCGATCAGCGAAAAATTTTTGCTGGATACAGGTGGTTGGCAGGAAGTCAAGCATGCCAAGGCGCTGGTAGAAATGGGGAGGGTTGTGAGCTTCAACTATTCGTCGCAGGTTCTTCGCGGTCTGGTGCGCGAGGGCGAAACGGAGTTTCGAGCGGGACTTAAGATTGCCAGCTACACGGACGTAGAAAATCTTTGCTCATGCCGTGATTCCCGCGAGTGGGGCAAGATCTGTGCTCACTCCCTTGCCGTCGGCCTTGCACTCATCAATTCGAAAATACCTGCGAAAGAAAAGGTTGCTCGCGCCGTTGGGTGTCTTCCGAACCTCGTGAATTCTGCCGATGCCACCGGAGCTTTGGCCTCCAGCGCCACACCAATTGAGCTGCATATCGTTCTGGCGCCTAATCTCGAGAGTGCCTGGGAGAGGGGGCAGTTGATGGTCGGTTTTGAGGTTCTAAGCCGCGGCAATCGTCAATTGGCGAGCGCACTTAATCCGAAACGAACGTTTTCAGGTTCGCAAATGGACATCGAAATCCTCACGCGAGCGAGCGGCATGGCGGGCGGCCAGATGCCAGGCATGACGATTCTCGGCCGGGATGAATTCCTGAAGCTCATCGGCACGCTGATCCATCATCCCCGCGTTACGATCGCCCGGAAGCTTCCCGTGACGATCTCGGGTGAGAACTTGCTGCCGGCATTGCGAGTCAAACAACTGGAGGATAAGCGGTGGGAAATCCGCGCTGACTGCTCGAGCCTCAAAGGCAAATTGCTGCTTGGATCTCAAAGTGCGTGGATCTGGTCCGATCAAACGTTCCGACCGGTTTCCTCAGGGTTGCCGGCAACCTATCTTCCCGTCTTCCATTCGCCGATCATGCTAAGAGAAGAGGAAGGCTTAAACTTTGTTCAACACGAATTAGGGGCGCTTCGACACTTTTTCGAAATCGAACCCGAAACAAGTCTTGGAGAGATGGTCGAGCCCGTTCTCGCGGAAGTGGCAGCCACATTCGAGGGTTCGTTAAATCATTTAGCTGCGAAGCTGCAGTTTTTATACGGACACAGAATCGTTACTTCTGGCGTGACAACCGAGTCGATCATTCGCGATGGATCAGGCAGGGTACGCCCGCGGAACATGGCCTTTGAGCGCGAATGTTTGCGTCGCCTCCAGGACGCGGGTTTTACGGGACCGTCTGTCATCGGCGAGTATGTTCTGCGAGGACAAAAGGCGATCCTGAACTTTTTTGCCAGCGAGTTGCCCGCGCTTCAAAAAATTTGGAAGATCTCCCTTGGCGGTCGATTTCAGAATGTGACGCGGGAAATTGAACGCGTGGCGCCACGACTGGAAATCACGGCCTCGGGCGAGGATTGGTTTGACTTCTCGTTTTCGCTTGAATCGGCACGGGGCGACCGTTTTTCCGCGGCCGAAGTCCAGCACCTGCTTCAGATGGGGCAAAATTTCACAAGACTCAAAGATGGGCGCCTGGCGATTTTTGATGCGGCGGATCTGGAGGAATTCCAGACGGTACTCAGAGATTGCGAGCCTGGGCAGCCCCGTCCCGGGACCTACCGGATAAAAAAGAATCAGGCTGCCTACCTTGACTCAGTTTTCGAGGAATTGCGCGGAGCAACAATCCATCGAAACGCGGAATGGGGAAATTGGACCCGATCGCAGCGACAATTGGTGCCATTCGAACTGGAACAACTTGGCTCGCTTGAGGGCATTCTACGTCCGTACCAGAAGGAAGGCGTTTCGTGGCTCCGGTTTTTGAGTCGGAACGGACTTGGGGGGATTCTGGCCGACGAAATGGGACTAGGCAAAACAGTGCAGGCTCTTGCTTTTTTGCGCCCGCTCGAAGGGACCTCCCTGGTTGTCTGCCCTTCTTCCCTTCTTTTCAACTGGGCCCGCGAAGCGGAAAAATTTGTGCCAGAGTTGAAAGTGCTGTGCGTGGAAGGAACTGCCAGGAATGAGCTATTTTCAAAGATTTCGGACAGCGATCTTGTGCTTACGAGCTATCCGCTCTTGCGTCGTGATATCGATCGATACCGTCGGTTTGAATTCGCGGCGATTTTCCTTGATGAAGCAACGCACATCAAAAATCCCGACACACAAAACGCGCAGGCGGCCATGGCCCTTCGAGGGCGGCACCGGTTTGTTTTAACGGGTACTCCGGTTGAGAATTCTGTTCGTGATTTATGGTCAATAGCCGAGTTTGTTCTTCCCGGTTACCTGGGTCGTCGAGCAGACTTTCGCGAGCGCTATGAATTGCCAATTGGCAGGGGATCGCAACCGGAACGAGATCGCCTGGCGAAGAGACTCCGGCCGATCATGGTGCGACGCTTGAAGCAGGAAGTCGCAAAAGATCTTCCTGACAAGATTGAGCAAGTTTCTTTTTGCGATCTTTCCAGTGACCAGGCGGAGCTCTACAAAAAGTTGCGCGAAGAAGGCAGGCGCAAGATTGAAGAGCTTTCTGACGCAAAGGACCAGGGACGCGCTCGAATCGCTGCTCTGACTGCGCTGCTGCGGCTGCGTCAGGTCTGTTGTGATCTGCGATTGCTTGGTGGAGAGGCGGAGTGTCCTTCAGGAAAAATCGAGCTTCTGTGGGAATTGCTGGAGGAATCGATCGACGGCGGTCACCGAGTATTAGTCTTTTCGCAGTTTGTCGGAATGTTGAAGCTAATCTCAGCGCAATTGGAAGAGGAGGGTACTCCATTCTGTTACCTGGATGGCGCCACGAAAGATCGGGGAAAGGTCGTCGACCGGTTTCAGCAATCCGCCGAGATACCGGTATTTCTCATCAGCCTGAAAGCTGGCGGAGTTGGGCTCAACCTGTCTGCTGCCGATACGGTAATCCATTTTGATCCCTGGTGGAATCCCGCGGTGGAAGCGCAAGCCACCGACAGAGCACATCGAATTGGCCAGAGCCGTGTGGTAACCGCCTACAAATTGATTTGCCGCAATACCGTGGAGGAAAAGATTTTGAATCTTCAGCGGAAGAAGCGGGAAGTGATTGATGCGATGGTCGAGAGTGAAGAACCTCTCATGACCTCGTTGTCGACTGCTGAAATAAGAGAACTCCTCATGAGCTGATCAACTCTGAATGACGCGGCATCAATCTTTATGTACCGTTGAGAAAAAATCGACTACCAAAACAAAAAACTACAATGAAGTTCACATACCTAGGTCATTCCGCCTGCTATCTTGAAACGGCTTCCGAGAGATTTCTCTTTGATCCTTTTCTGACGGGCAATCCGAAGGCTTCGATTAAACCAGAAATGATCAGTCCTACCTATATTCTGTTAACGCACGGGCATGCGGATCATTTGGGAGACTCGGTGGCAATTTCCAGGCGAAGCAGCGCTCCGATCATCACCACGTTCGAATTGTCGCAGTGGCTCGAGGCTCAGGGCGCAAGGGTGGAACCCATGAACCATGGCGGTTCCCATAATTTTTCATTTGGCCGGGTCGAAATTACCATAGCTTTTCATAGTTCTTCCGTCATCGAGGAAGGGGGGCGTCCCCTCTATTTAGGCGAACCGGCTGGGATCGTTTTGGAAACTGAAGGCAAAACGATTTATCACGCGGGAGACACCGCGCTGTTTTCAGATATGCGATTGATCGCTGAAGAAACGCCGATCGATTTGGCGCTCTTACCGATCGGCGATCGCTTTACGATGGGGCCGAAGCAGGCAAAAAAGGCGGTTGAATTCTTGCGGCCGAAGATGGTTGTTCCTATCCACTACGGAACGTTCCCGGCGCTCACCGGTGATCCGCACGAGTTCGCCAAGCTGGCGAACGAGACAGGAGCGGAGATCCACGTTTTGGGGCCAGGCGAATCATTGAATCTTTAGCGGGAATGGACGCCATTGCTGGCCAAGGCCCTGGAGGGCGTCCGCTCCGTCGGCGCCGTGAAATGGTGTTAATTTCGGCGCACCGCGGCTGGGAGGCGTCGTCGTTTTTCGTCTCGAGTCTTGCCCCATGCGAGACCGCGAATTAGGTTAGGGAGGGATGGCCTCCGTGCCGTCCCATTTTTCTCCTACGTACGGGACGAGAAATGATTAGTCGGACGGCACAGAGTGTTTTGACCGGAAAGATCGCTGACACCTGTTCGGATACATCGCTGACAGGTGGATAACACTTCTACGGAATGGTTGGGCAGTGGTCAATTGCTTTTCCGGAGCGCTAATTGGTTGCTGCAAAATGGCGCCCAGACTT
>DATMQC010000012.1:0-4071 GCA_035567275.1 Chthoniobacterales bacterium
C
This sequence comes from Chthoniobacterales bacterium, assembly GCA_035567275.1. Lineage (GTDB taxonomy): Bacteria > Verrucomicrobiota > Verrucomicrobiia > Chthoniobacterales > JAFAMB01 > DASZHC01. Next base: position 2 of record DATMQC010000012.1, read on the forward strand.
GGGCAAACATCTCTCTGACCTTGCGCAGACGCTCGCGATGATCTGGCGTTAGAGAACCGATTGGAGAATGGAACACCCAGTCTTCCCAAAGGGATGCCAGACTCTCCTGATTTCCATAAAAGCTTTCGCTCGCGCGACCTTGCGAAATCGCAGCGATTCTCGCGAGGTACTCGCCGGTGTCGCCCCGAGGTAGGGTTATTCCGGTAAATGCATGTTGCACGGCATCTATAAGGCACTCTGCAATGGATCTGCGCCCAGCCAAATGGTGGCACCGAGCGGAATCCAATGCCGCCGCGAGATCATCGTAAAGGGGACGGACGTCGGAGTCGGGTACCAGCAAGCAAGCCAGTTCAATTTGTGGCTGCTTTGTCGGCGTACCAAACAACCCATGCGGAACGACCTCTGCGCGAAAGCGGAGCGCTTCCTCTCCTTTGGCTGCAGAGAGCACCGGGTGCTCCATCTGGAGCGAATTCAGGCCGGCAACAGGTTCGTCGTTAATGAACAACAGCGCCTCACCGCCCAAGCAGAAGCGGCAATGGACGGGAAGTCCTGCCCAAGCCTTTGGCACCAACCCGGCGAAACGGATTTCCACAGGAGCGCCTTGTGCCGGCCAATAATCACCCTGCCTGATTAGGGTCCAAGCTGCGTCCCGGTGTATACGGATTTCGCCTTGAGATAGGAAGATATATTCGCGATCACGCCACGCGCTAAGCTCGGCAAGGCGGTTGGAAAGACGGATCAATGACTGTTGGAGAGCATCGCGCCACGTTTCCGCAGACATAGGCCTTGACCGAGTAATTCAGGGAGCGTGTATTATGAAAAAAAGGAGTCTCCAAAGGCGTAGCATTCGGCCGGTGCGATCTTTGACTGCACTTCTTTTGACACCTATTCCCTCCGAATGAAAAGTCAACTCAAGACACTCTTTGCTATTGGCTCCTTTCTCTGGTTCACAGGAGGAGCTTACGGGCAAACCGAAATCAAGTTCTGGCTCAATTCCTCTCTTGCTGCCAATGAAAAGAATGCCTATCAAAAGGCCGCAGAGGAATTCGGTCAGAAAAATCCGAAACTCAAGGTCAACGTTGAGGTCGTTCCCGGCTCGGAAACCGACGTTGCGAAACTCATGACGGCGGTGCGAAGCGGTGCGGGTCCGGACGTCGCCGTGGTCGATCGCTTTACCATTGCGCAACGCGCCGCGACCGGCTTGCTGGTCGACCTGACGTCGCTGATGAAGAAGGAAGGCAAAGATCTGAGCCAGGAATATTCGGAGGGCCCCTGGCGTGAAGTACTTTATCAAAACAAGGCATACGCGCTTCCCACGAACACCGACGCACGGGTGCTTTTTTATAACAAGCAACTCCTTAAAGAGGCTGGAATAGACTTGAGCGAGTTCGACCCCGCAAAGGGTCCGATGGACCCAAAGCGGTTCCAGGAAATTGCGTTCAAGCTCAACCAAACAGATTCATCTGGAGCCTACACCCGGATCGGATTTGTCCCGTGGCTCGAACAAGGCTGGGGTTATACTTGGGGCTACGCATTTGGCGGTAGTTTTTTCGACTTTGCAAATTGCAAGGTAACAGCTACCGACCCCGGCGTTGTGAAAGGCTATCAGTTTTTGTATGACTGGGCCAAAGCGTTGAACCCACAAAAGGCGCGAACCTTTGTCGATACGTATTGGCAGTGGCCCGCCGTAGGCACGTTACCCGACGCGCAGATGCCGTTCTTTACCGGACGCGTGGCATTTGTCATTACGGGTAACTGGATCTTTGCCACGATGAAGGAAGTTGCTCCGAACCTCGATTACGGCGTTACCTATATTCCGGCGCCGAATGGGTTAAAATCGACCTGGTCTGGCGGATGGTCCGTGGCGATTCTTCAGGGCGCCAAAAATGTTGAAGCTGCGTACCAATTTCTTCGATTCGTCGCCGGCGAAGAAGGGCAAACCCTTCTGGTTAAAAACGCGGCCTCATTGCCAACGATTAAGGCCTTGATGGAGAACAAGGATCTTTTTGCGCCGGAGTATAGCTTCTTTCTGAGCTTGTTACCCGTCTCAAAATCGCGTCCCCCGCTTCCGGTCGGGGCGCTGTACTGGGACAGGTTGAAGGAAGCTGAAGAAGCAGTTATCACGAACAGCAAGACGCCCGAAGAGGCGCTTAAAGCGGTTGTGGACGCTGTTCAGCCGCAAATGGACCGATTTTGCAAATAACAAAACCGGAATCGTGAGGCACTGCAATTGTGTTCTGCGGTGGAGCTTTGTCTCAGCAATTTTGATGACGATGAAATTACGCCGTCACAGAGGAGTAGCGAAGGACATACGCAGTCTGCTGCTCGGGTTGCTGTTCATAAGTCCCTGGATATTCGGTTTTTTTCTGTTTCTCGCATACCCGGTGTTTTCCAACTTTCATTTGGGCATGACTGAGTACTCCGGGTTCGGGGAGCCGGAATGGATAGGGCTAAAGAATTATCAGGAACTTTTTCATGACTCCCTGTTCTGGACGTCGCTGTACAACACCTTTTACTACGTAATTCTGGCTGTCCCTTTGGGTGTCGTGGTGGCAATTGTGCTGGCTCTGGCTATGAACCAAAGGGTTCGGGAGGTTAGTACTTATCGAGCGCTCTTGTATATTCCGAGCATTGCTCCGACTTTTGCTCTCTCGATGATGCTGATTTGGATCCTCAACCCGCGGTATGGTCTGTTCAATTACATCCTCGGTTTTCTGCACATTCCAGCAATTAACTGGCTTGGCGATACGCGCTTTTCCAAGCTTGCAATTGTGCTAGTCGCGCAGTTCGGAGCTGGACAGATCGCCCTTATTTTTCTGGCTGCGTTGCGAGCGATACCCTCCCACCTATACGATGCCGCCTCATTGGACGGCGCCGGGGCCTGGAGAAAATTTTGGTACATTACCTTGCCGCTGTTAACGCCTACGATTTTGTACGATATCATCATCGGAGTCGGTTTGGGCCTTCAGGTTTTTGTGCCCGCGTACATCATGACAGACGGTGGACCGCTGAATTCGACGATGTTCACCGCCCTGTATATCTACAAGAATGCCTTCGAATACGGTCGAGTAGGTTTTGCTGCTGCGGTCTCGGGTCTTCTTTTCCTCATTAATGCGACCGTTGCAGTAATAACGTTTTGGTCATCGAGATATTGGGTCAACTACAATCTCGAATAGAGGCAAGTGAAAGGGTCTAACCAGGCGACGCATAGTCCTGTTGGTCGGTGGGAAATCCCGCGACAGCTCGTGTCGCGCGTTTTTCTTGTTGCGATGAGCCTGTTCTATATCTCGCCGATTTATTGGATGCTGGTGACGGCATTGAAATCGGACCACGAACTATCTCAATTCCCGCCCACGCTCTGGTCGCATGGCCCGGTTTGGAGTAACTTCGATCAGGCGACAAAGACGTTTCCGTTTCTTACTTTCCTCGGAAATACGATTCTCTATGCCGCGCTTGTGATGGCAGGCAGCGTATTATCGAACTTTGTAATCGCCTATGGCTTCTCCCGAATCAAATGGCCAGGTCGTGACATATTGTTTTATCCTGTGGTCGCGTCTATCTTCATTTTTATCCAGTTCCCGGTGAATCCCATTACGATGGTCCCGATGTTCGCGCTATTCGCCAAAGTCGGGATGGTCAATTCCTATCTTCCCTTAGTTGTTCCTACTTTCTTCGGAAACCCCTTTTTTGTGTTCCTTCTGCGACAATTTATGCTGCAGATTCCTGCCGACATCTCTGAGGCGGCCAGAATCGACGGAGCTAATGAATTTCAAATCATGTATCGAATTATCTTGCCGCTGGCTCGCCCTGCATTAGTCGTTGTCGCGCTGTTTGCCGGCGTCGGTGCGTGGAACGATTTCCTCGGACCGCTAATTTATCTGCACAATGACAAACTATACACTCTCTCGCTCGGGCTAACGTACTTCAAGACGATGCACGGGATTCAATTCAATCTGTTGATGGCGGCTTCTTGTCTGGTTGTATTGCCGGTGGTAGTTGTGTTCTTGTTCTTTCAGCGCTTTTTCATTGAAGGAGTTACGCTCGGAGGAGGTAAGTGACATTCTGGAGAG
>DATMQC010000013.1:0-12730 GCA_035567275.1 Chthoniobacterales bacterium
ATGGCCATCCGATCGCGGCAACATTTGCGAGAAGGCCAGCTTCCTTTCTGAGCGCAAAAGGCCAGTGCTCGACGAGGAAGGCATAAGCGCCTCAGTGCGGGTGTCTTCCCGCCCAGAAAAGATACGTAAAAAACAGGATGATCACGAAAGCGCATCCCATTTTAAATTGCTTGAAGAACCGAGACAAAAGATATCCGAAGACGAAACTTTCGAAGCCGTTTATCAGGGTCGCCACTACGAATCGAAGAGGTCCAAAGCCGGCATACGATTCCGCGGGCGGGGGTCGGAGGAGGAAAATGGCAACAGCCGAGAGCCAGGCAAAGACGAAAAGCATCAGCGCTTCGCTGATCATTCTCCGACGTGCCGCAGCTTTTTGGGGATTTGTTTCCACTCTCTTCGCCCACAAGCCAAAGATCGCTGTCCCTATTCTGACGGTCGAGAGAAAACGGCAACGAAGTACAAGTCGGCTGATCAGGCGAGCAATCCATGGACGCAACAGCGACTATCATGGGGCTATTTCGCTCCCTCGAGCAGGGCGTTACCTGCTTTGATAAATCGGAAAGGAGGCGGAACCTGACTTGAGTTGTCGACGCGGATGCCGAGGTCCTTCACCAACCCATCCTCAAGGCCATACACCCAGCCGTGCACGGCGAGTTCCTGGCCGCGCGCCCAAGCGTCCTGAACAATCGTTGTATGCGTAACGGCCTTCACTTGTTCGATTACATTTAATTCGCACATCCTATCCACCCTCTTTTGCTCGCTGTCCAAGGCATCGATCTCTTCGCTGTGTTGAACGTAGATGTCCTTGATCCGGGTGAGCCAATTGTCGATCAAGCCGTGAACCTGGTTATCCAGGGCAGCCCGGATTCCTCCACACCCATAATGGCCACACACGATAATGTGCCTGACTTGCAGTAGGTCGACCGCGTATTCAATCACCGAAAGGCAATTCAGGTCGGATGGATAAACGATGTTTGCGACATTTCGATGGACGAACAGTTCGCCTGGAAGCATTCCCACAATCTGATTTGCCGGCACACGGCTGTCCGAACAACCGATCCATAGAAAATCCGGCGCCTGCTGCTGGGCGAGTTTCTTGAAGTAGTCGGGCTGTCTCTCGGTCATCCCTCTCGACCATTCGCGATTCTTGCTCAGGACGATTTCAATTTCATTCATGGACTCCCACCTCTAATTCGACCGCAATATTCCCAGAAGAAAGGTTCCGAACACCGGATATATCACTCCAGTCTGAGCAAAAGCTAAGCCAAGCGTGGCATCGGTACCGGAAAATCGCGTCACGAACCCAAGCCCAACATGCACGCGATCGTCGAGAGCGAGAATCCGACCAGCTTGAGCGTGCGCAGGTAGGCCGCCAACATCTCGCGTACCGAGTGGCCCATGAAAAAGCAGCTCGCAATCGCGGCAATCATTATCCCGGTCCCGGTTGCGGATAAGAGGTTGAAATTGAAGATGGCGCTCTCAGCCTGAGATTTAGACACCAAAGGAGGCATTCTTTGCACCATTTTATCCAGCCAGGGCTAGACCCAGCAGAGCCGCAACATGAGCCTTAGGTGGAAGATTCCCAGAGTCCCAAGCAGCACAAAACCTGGGAAGCAGCACGCACCCTGTTTGCTTCCGATTTAAGCCCTATTTCCTTCCCGAGCAGCTTCCTGAGCGGCTCTATAGCGCGAAAATCTCAAGAGCGCTTTGGCTGGTGAGATTTTCGGGCCGGCTATTGAACTGCCAGTTGGCGCAGCTCATCTTTAATCAGGTGCAGCAACCGCCGGCCGCGTAAACGCGATAAATCCTTGAGAGATCTGGTCGGCGCCAGATGGGCGACGATATCATATCCGACGAGATATCCCATACGCGATGGGGTTTGGCTTCCACGCCTGTAAGAGAGATAGCGGGCCGCGGTTTCGTCATCTGCGGCTTCGAGTTGTGTCAGTAGCGTACGAGCGACCGCCGGCACGTATTTCGGGCCGTCACGGGCGAGTTGCGGATCGAGCAAGACATCTGCCAGCGACGCTCCAGGATTCAAGGAGCCGCTGACATAGGTTGCCAATCCTTCCTGCCAGATTTGACGGTAGAGGGGGATCTTGTCGATTTGCGCTGGCAAAGGATTGACCTGAAAATGGTACAAGTGAAAAAGCTCGTGAGAGAGGATAACATCCAGGCGGGCGTTGGGTCCATGGAACTTCACGAGTCCATCCAATGCCAGGAAAAGAGCGCTAGGATTGTCGTGCGGAATCTTTCCATCGAAACGAAACAGTGAAACCATTAAATAAACTTTGGCCCTGGATCTATCGAAATCCGGAAAGTGCGCTGAAAACGAGGCCTCGATTGAATCGGATTCATTTATGAACCGCGCGTGAATTTTTCTTATGGCGGGCAGATAGGGTGTGACTTGATCAAGGTATTTCCCAAGCGTCGCCGGGTCTGTTGTGAAAATGTCCGATCGACGATAAATCTCCGGGTTTGGTCGAATCACCCCTTCGGCAAACAATCCAAGCCGCGCTTGTTTGTCGGTTGGGAAGACTTCGAAGCAATGGAAGAACCTCGGAAGAAGATCAAAGGTCTTCAGGAGGCCGGCATTTGCGGTAACCGCGACGGAAACCAATGCTGACGCCAAAACCAACGTCAGGGGCAGCCGGGTGCACGGCGTTTCCATGTCCTTTTTCATGCCTGATCGAAAGTACTTAGCCTCAGAAACTGGTTGGCTTGGCGGTCGAAGATCCACATCTCAAGAGGAGTCGTCCGATCCGGAAAAAGGAGGGGCGATAGAAATAAGCTCCATGTCCGAACTTCTTCGGATTCTTTGTCAGCCTTTGCGCGGGTGAGCTTTGCGGCCCCGACAAAGCGCGCCGCTCCGCTCGGTTTTAAGAACACCAGGCCATTGTCCTTGCCGGCGCCTGTGGTGACGCTGCCTTTCAATTGCCAGCCGAGTCGAACGATCCCGAGATATCGATGTTCTTCGAGTTTTGCAGAAATCGAATATCTCCCTGAAACATCGGCTGGCGTTTCAACGAAGGATGCACGGGCCAACCGCTGGAAGTAACCCTCGTCCAGCAGCGGCTTCAAACCAATGTCGAAGATTCTCACTGACCTCAATGGGCACAGCGGGAAGAAGGGGCCGGTTGCTGCTCCATCAACCTTGGGATCAAAGTAGGAATAGAAAGGGATAAGCTCGCGAGCAAGCAACCGATCCTCTCTTTCTTTCATGCTTGTGATGAACGCGCGAACGTTGCCGATCACAACAAGCACTCCAATTGCGGACACGAGACAAAAGGCCGGCGCCGCGTCTTGCCACTTTCTGACCATGTTCCGTGCTGCCAATTCCGAAAGCCTTGAATCGACTGCAAGCACCACCATTGCAAGAAGCGCGATGACAAGAAACGTAACGTGTGTCGTGTACCTGCTTGCCAGAAAGCCGCCGGTGTAGCCCAACCCGAGCCGTCCGTAAGTTGTTACGAAACAAAACAAATAGGAAAAAGCTGCCAGCCCAAGCCATGGTGCAGCTTGGGAGATTTTACGACGGCGAATGAGCAACACGACGAGACCTGCTAATATTGCCGTCATGGCTAGTCCGATGAGCCAAGCGCGATGTGGACGGTGTTCGAATGAAATCCAGCCTGCCAGCGAATTTCCGGCTAACCCTAGAAATCCAACGAAAGGGAGTTGCGGTTTTCCGCTGACTTGATCAGGACGGAGTTGCAAGCGGTCAGAACGGGTCAGTCCCAGGAAGTAAAAGCAGATTGTTGCAAGAGCCGCAATGGTGAGCCAGAGAATACCAACCATTTTCGTTTGGCGTGAATCCTTCGTAAGAACCAGCGAAACGACCAGTGCGGGCCACACGAGCAATCCCTGCGCAGATGAATAGCTTGCTGCAACGGCAAACCCGATCGCCGCAATCAAACGCAACGGGAGAGCCGTATCCGAATGAGAAATGGCAAAAATGCTTACAAGCGCTGAAAGTTGAATGAAAAAGAAGGCGAATTGAAAAGCCCAAAGCCAATTTTCGTGCTGAACCAATGAAAGGAGAGCTGCTACTCCTAGCCACGTGCTGATAGCCCACAGAATCGGATGTGATTTTGAGTAGATCGTTTTGAATTGCAAAAATAGGAACGCAGCTGCAAAGACCATCACGATCCACGCGACGAGCATGATGATCTTCGAATTCCAGTGCGTGAGAACGGCAAGGCAGGAAAATTCCACCTTGGGCAGCAGCATTCTGTGCTCGTTGTTTGGCGACCAGAAGGTGGCAAAAGTTGCCTCCCCGGATTTGACCAACCTCACAAGATCGGCGTACCACCACTCGTCCGCAAAAGGGACATTTACTCCGGCGAGAGCAATCAAAGCGAGGGGCAAGAGCGCGGTTGCACCACACACGATCGCCGTCCCGATCTTAAAACCTCGCGACAGAAGGTCGTTGTCCACTGGCATTTCCCTACCTTCTAGTGTCCTGTCCCCGAAATAGCATGCATTTTTAAGGGTCAAATGTGGTCAGGTGAAGGACAAAAGCGCTTTTCGTGTTCGCGCTCGGATATCGGGACTTATGACTCGATGCACGAGAAGCATGTTAAATAGAAATGAGAATGCTGAGTTTGCCGTCTGGAAGATTGATCCCGGTTCTCGGGCAAGGCACCTGGAGAATGGGAGAAGATCGTGGTAAGCGTCTCTCGGAGATTGCTGCTTTGCGGTTGGGCCTGGATCTTGGAATGGCTCTGATTGATACCGCGGAGATGTATGGACAAGGGGGCGCGGAAGAGATCGTGGCGGAGGCTATCCATGGCAAACGCGCAGAAGTTTTTCTGGTCAGCAAGGTTTACCCGCATAACGCGTCCTTGCATGGGACGGTGGAAGCGTGTGAGCGGAGTTTGCAGCGTTTGCGGACCGACTATCTGGACCTCTACCTGCTCCACTGGCGCGGTTCCATCCCGCTGGCCGAGACGTTCGAGTCTTTCCAGTCGCTCAAAGCGTCTGGTAAGATTCGCGATTACGGAGTCAGCAATTTCGACGAGCCGGACCTTCAGGAAGCTAGCGCTGTTCGGGGTGGCGACAAGATCGCAACGAACCAGGTGCTTTATAATCTGCTGCGGAGGGGAATCGAGTGGGACGTTCTTCCCTGGTGTCTGAAACGAAAAATACCTGTCATGGCTTATTCGCCTTTTGAACAAGGCCGTCTGCTAAAGAAGCTTAAGCCCTTTGCGAATAAGCGCGGGATTACTTCTGCTCAATTAGCGTTGGCTTGGATACTTCGCAAAGATGGCGTCATCGCAATTCCAAAGGCGAGCAGCCAGAAGCACGCGCGGGAAAACCGCGGAGCATTGGACGTTCAACTCGGCGACGAAGAAATAGTAGCGCTCGATCGCATGTTTCCGGCACCGAATCGGAAAACTGGTTTGCAGGTGCTTTAGCGTCCAGGAGCTGGCGGTGGAAGCTCTTAAGCCGCTGGAGGGGCGTTGCTCGCAATGCCCGGATGCGCGGATCAATCCTGTTTGGGTCCGAATTTCGTGACCATCTTGCGCAGTCGATTCGCGAGGCTTTTGGGCGCTTTGTCACTCCGAATGACAAGCACCGGCCGATCGGCTCGATTCACGATTTCGCGCGTGATGTTTCCTATCGCGTAACTGCGCCACCGATTTCGAATCGCCCAGGAACCGGTGACCACAAGGTCGTGATCTCCTCGTGTTACCTCGGCCAGAATTTGATCGATAACGATCCCATGGCCGATCCGTATCGTGGCCTGAACCCCGGCGTCTTCAATGATTTTTTTTTCATTCAGCAAGTTACACGCTAGTGCCGAACCCGATTTTAATAACGCTTCGACATCTTCCTGACGGCGATACAACGTCCCATGCATTGCCGGAGGTTCGGGTACGATATTCAAAAGGGTGATCTCGGCCGGCAAATCTTTCGCGATCCTGGCTGCGAATCTAACGGCGTTTTCAATGTATGGCCCTCCACCGCTGCAGATCAGGATTCGCTTAAGTTTACGTCTCTCGCAGGGCACGATGAGCACCGGGGCAGAGATTGCTTCTGCAATCGAATGAGCCTTTGCCGAGGGAAGGAAAAATTCCTGCCCGCCACGGCGCTCCGCGCCGATAGCAACCAGGTCGTATGTCCGATCCCGAGTCCATTGAACGATCTCAGTCACCGGGTCGCCGGACTTCATCGCTGTCTCAACGCGCACCCCGCGCGCCTCCAGTTCGCGGCTTTCTTCAACAAGTATTTCCTTTAGCCCCGCTGCCTCTTGCTGGTTCTGAGTAATCCCCAAAATTGTAGCCTCCGCTTTCGCGGCGGCTGCGATGATGGCCGCAAAAGAAATTGCTCTCTTCGACCGTTCCGAACCGTCGCTACAGATGAGGATCTTCATGCGAAACTCCCTATAAATGATGACCCGTCAATAAACGCTGGGCAATAACGATTGCGCCTAACAATGGCAGTGGCGCAAACGCGAGACGTATACGAGGACCGGTAAAAAATTGGGTGAGATTGGCGCCTATTCTTGCTCCCAACGCGGCGCCCGTTTGCATGACGAGGGCAATCAGAATGTCGACATTTCCATTCATTGCGTGGCGAACAGTTCCATAGCTCGCAGATATGATAATCTCAAATAGATCAGTGCCGACTGCGATGTGCGTTGGAATCCCGAGCAGATAGACCATCGAAGGCATTCGAATATATCCCGCGCCCCCACCCAGAAAACCACTGAAGATCCCCCCGACAAATGAAACAAACAGGATTGCCCAAAACGAAATCGCCCGAATACCGGAATGCGGCAGACCGACGATTGGGGGAATTTTGATTTGCTGCACCTTCTTTGCAAAGGCATCCACGGCTGTCGAGTCCTGTTTTGTCGTTGCCGGCGCATCTCCAGCAATGTTTTGTTGACGTTTTGCGCGCAAAGTTATCCAGCTCTCCCAAACGCAGAAAATCGAAATTCCGGTAAAGACGACAATCGAGACCATGCCCACGACAAGATCCAGGTTGGCATGTTTTTTCAGCGATTCGATGGTCTGAACTCCCGTTTCCGCGCCTGCGATCGTGCCAATGACCATGATGGCCGCCAGCTTCAAGTCGATATTGCCCAGAACCCGATGGGTTTTGGCAGCGACGATCGACTTTCCGACAATGTGAGCAAGATCGGTCCCCACAACGAAATTCATCGGCATCCCTAGGGCAAAGAGTGCCGGCGCAGTCAGGAAACTTCCCCCAACGCCAAAAAATCCTCCCAGTACGCCGATTACAAATCCGATTAAGATCAGAGCAATGGGGTCCAGCGTAACGCCTGAAATCGGGAAGAACATTGAGAGCTCAGCCTTGGCGGCGCCGATCTAGATTCACCAGAATCGTTGTCAATTTCTCAAGAGCCACGGCTTGAAGGATCATCAGGATTATCGACACGAACGCGTAAACCGCAGGTCGCTGCATGGAGAGGTCTTTGAGCCATACGACGAGAAAATGGAAGACCAGTCCCAGGTAGACAGAAACAAGCATTGCGTAGATCACCATTTCGATGATGAAACGAACCACGATCTTCTTTGGGAAGGGCTTCGGCGCTTTATTCATAACGAGGCCGCGCCTCAGACCGGCGAGACGCGGCTAAGGCTTTCAGTAACCTACCACCAACCGGTACCGGCATACACGGCCCGGAAACCGCCAAATTGCCCGATCGATCCTCTTGATGGAGTGTCAATCACCAAAACCCCATCCGGAGACGCCAGTCGCTCCGAGCGATGATCAAACAGAACGAGAAATTTTACCGGAACGTCTGTCCGCTCCACAAAATCATTCGCGTAGTGCCTTATCGCTCGAACTTTTCCGAAGCCAAGCTTGTGGGGAAGCCACGGCACTTCGCCTGAGGTAAGCTCGTACGCCTGAACGGCCACGTACGGCGTTTCTTCCAAAACTTGCCGGTCTCGAGCGTTCGCCCGGGAGAGAAAGTTCTGGAGCCTTTTCTGAGCAAGCCGCGCTTCGCTTGGGTAGGGTTGCGCAAGGGCGACGGCGTAGTCATCCGGACCAAAAGGAGTTCCCGATCGGCTATAAAACAGGGCGCAGGACCCAAGGGTTAAGGCCGACAGCGCAGCGATGAGGCTTGGGAATTTCATGAATGCCGCTAGATATCCCAATATGCATGACCGAAAGTCAACTGGCGAAAGCAAGAGGAGCCGCGCACCTTGACGATTCTGGTCCGTTGGACCATCGGTTGAACATTGCGCGTGACGGACGGTATGGAACCCCCGGCCTGCCGAGTTCGCAAGCGCCGGAACCTGAACCACGAGAATCCTTGAAACCCAAGATAATTTGCTGCTCACAGCGCGACCTTCGTACCCTTACACCTCGCTTGTCTGAGACGCGGCCTGGCTACATTTTATGGCAGAGAAAACGATTATTTCAACCGTTAGCGCCTGGGAGCTCGGCGAAAAGTTTGAAACTACCAGAGCGAGCAAAAATGAGGCTTTGCGCGAAGCCAGGATCGCCAAGCAGGATGGTGACCTGAGCGAAAATGCTCCTTATCAGGCGGCCAAAGAAAAGTTTAGAACCATGGGCCGAATCCAGCGCCGGCTCACAAGGGAGATGAACGAATTGATCGAACGAGGGCACACAATCGTCGATCCGCTTTCATGGGTGCAGGAAACGCCTGCGGAAACGGTGGAACTTGGGACGGTGGTTGAGGTGGAACAAGGCGGTGAAACTCGGCTCGTTTTGGTGGCAGGAGCCCGCGATCATCATTTCCCGGCGGAAGGGAATATCATGCCAGTTCCCTATAATTCCCCGTTAGGAAACGTCTTGCTTCATCGCGGGGCCGGCGAGCGATTCGCCGCAACGATCAACGGAAGCAGTTTTGTGCTCGTCATCATTTCATTGCGGCGGCCGACAAGGGACGAAATCTTTCAGATTTTCCCGATGCTCCGCGAATCACAATGACCGTCGGGCTTGCCCGACGTGAGCATATTCTTCCGATGCCCCTATCAAAACCAAGACCCGGCGATTGTTGGCCGGGTCCTTCACTCAAGCAAACTCTTCTTTGGATCTTAGTAGTACCACCAATGACGATACCGCCAGTAACGGTGGCGCCAACGAGGATGGTAGTAGTAGACGTATCCAGACGGACCCCAGTAATAACCGGATGGGTAGTAGTAACCCGAGCCGTAGTAGTAATCCGGGCCGGAGTAATAGTCAGGGCCATAGTAATAGCCCGGACCATAGTAGACAGGACCAGGAATTCCGATGCTGACGTGAACACCTGCCGGCGATTGGTTTGCGGTCAAAAACGCTCCTGCTAGAATTGCCAAGACTATTAAAAATAGCTTTCTCATATCTCTACTCGTTAGTCGTGTAGACGCAGCAAACCTCCCTTTATTCAAAATTCTAAGCCGAGCTGCCGGAGTGTTCGACCGCGACAATGCAGACATCATCGTCGAATTCGGATTTGTCAGAAAATGCGCATGCCTCCGCTAGCAATGCGTTGAACAATTTCTCAACAGGAAGATCTGCATGGGAATGCACGCTTTCGATTACCGAGTTCAGCCCGAACTGTTCCCCGGCCGGAGACTCTACTTCGTAAAGCCCATCCGTGAACAGCAGAATGCAATCATTGTGTTCCAGTCCACCATGAGAAGTCGCATAGTTGATCTCGTCAAAAAGACCTAAGCCGGGACCGGGCCTGCCGGTTTCCGGCACCAGTAGATCGACAGTTGCCGTGGGCCGCCGCAGGCGAACCGGAGCGGGATGACCAGCGTTTGCGAATTGAACTTCTTTTTTCGCAGTGTCGGCGATTAGGTAAAAGGCAGTCGCAATGAACGGTTCATCAACTCGCTCCAGGATCGAGCGAAGACGCAGATTCAAAGCGCTTAGGAATCGTCCTGCATTTTGCATTACCCCTCGTAGTTCTTCAAGCAGTGTGCGAATGATTGCGGTTACCAAGGCCGCACGCAAACCATGTCCCATGACGTCACAGATGAAAACGCCCGCCCGATTTTGTGAAAGCGGAAAGATGTCGAAGAAATCCCCGCCTACAGCAGCTGCGGGCCGATAGCAATGCGCGAAGGTAAGGGTGCTGAAGCCGGATCGCCCGTAGTCGGAAACAGTGGGATAATCCCGCGGCAAGAGCGCCAACTGCACCTCGCGTGCCATACGAAGATCCGCCTCGAGTTGCGCATTTTTTTCCTCGAGTTCAGCAGTCGTTATCCGCAACCGGTTGCGCTCTTCGGCCAGCGCGTCTTCCATTTGTTTAATGGCAGTAAAATCCTTATTGATTCCGCAGATACCGATAATCTGGCCCTTGGAATCCCTTAATGGCATTTTGGTTGTGTAGTCCCAGGTAACTCTGCCGTCGGGATGGACCAGTTTTTCGATCTTACCGACCATCGGCACGCCGGTTTCCATTATGCGTTTTTCATCCGCAGCCGCCTCCTTGGCGGTTTCCTCGGACCAGAAGTCAAAGTCACTCTTGCCGATAAGATCGTCCGGATTAGGAACGTCCATGTACTTTGCGACCGCGCGGCTGGCACGGAGAAATCGACCTTGCCGGTCTTTGAAATAAACCTGATCGGGCGTGTTCTCCAACAGAAAGCGGAAAAGGTGCTGAGTCAATGTACTCGCACCTAAATCAGAAGGGAGCGGTGTTTTCACAGTGATAGTGGGTTACAATAGGGGGGCCGCAACGAATGTTCACGTTTGATTTCCAGGTTCATTTGGGAATCACCCGCATTCATTCCGCTCGCAGCCGCTGAATTCTTTGTCTGGAAATGATGCCTATAGCCAGGATAGAATCTTTAGAGTTCGAGTACTATGGAAGGCCCTGAAGTTCCCACTGAACATCTTCACGAGCAAATTCATCATCATGTTGAGCACTCGCGCGAGTCATGGGTACTTGGGGTCGCTTTGAGCTCTGCTCTGCTGGCGGGTTTGGCGGCCGTGGCCGCGCTGATGGCCGGTCACCATGCCAACGAAGCGATGCTATCGCAGATTGAGTCGTCCGATCAGTGGAGCTATTTCGAAGCCAAAAGCATCAAGCAGGCTCAGATGGCGACCAAGATAGATATCCTCTCCGCGTTGGGGAAGGCGTCGGCGAATGTCGATGAGGCCAAGATAGCGCGATACGATGCCGAGAAGGAACAAATTCAGAGAAAAGCTGAGGAGTTGGAGAAGGACGCTCAAAACCACCTTCGTACGCACCAGGCTTTGGCTGCAAGTGTAACGATGTTCCAGATTGCTATTGCGGTCGGAGCCATTGCTGTATTGATCCGCCGTCGAGCCTTCTGGCTTGGGAGTCTCCTTGTAGGGGCGATAGGAATGGTTTTTTTTATCCAATCGTTTGTGTTCGGTGGGCAGCATTAGCGCCTTTCACGAATGAACAATTTTGCAGCGCGTTGCGTTGAGCGCATGGACTGGGATCGAAGATATCAGATCGGGGATATCCCTTGGGAAAAAGGAGCCCCGGCGCCGCCTCTTCTCGAATGGCTGCAAGCGTGCGGACCTTTACACGGTAACGTTCTTGTTCCTGGCTGCGGATACGGGCATGATGTCCGGGCGATTGCAGCTGCGGCGCCGGACGCCAATCCATGGGACGAAGGCGAAGAACCCGCAGGAGGCGGTCCTCCCTTTGGTGTGTCGATTGCAGAGCTCGATCAGCTTTTTGGACGCGTTTTTGACCGGATTGATGAGAAGCATCCTCGCTGCTCTTTTCCAAGGCGCGAGGGCCGGGAGATCATCTGGCTGCTCAGGAAAAGATGAGCGAGCCCTTGAAGCTGCCCTGATTCGCTGTACGCCTTCGCTCTACCCTTCTGAGGAGCCGGCATTCAATGATAAGGTCCTTTCCATTACAGGTCACTCTGTTGCGCCCAAAATTTCTGTCCGTCAAAGCGGGGTAACTTCAATCCCACGATCTTCACAAACTTCCGTTGCGTTAATCCGCTGGACGCAAGTCATGCGATTCCCAGTCGATGCTATCTTGGCACTAAATCTGCAGACGCAAGTAACACACACTAATCAAACGTTCGGCAGACAACCAGTAACGTCCGAATCAGAGAAAAGGAGAAATCTATGGCTAAACCATGTATACACTTGAAAGGCCTAACTGCGGCGCACTTTCGGCGGCAGAAGACGCCTGTGACCTGGTGTTATGTCCATGAACCGCGTATCAGAAGCGCCAACGGCACATTGAGGTCGACCCATGGCTGCTCGAGAGTATGACGTAATTGTCATTGGCGGTGGCTCCACCGGCGAAAACGTCGCCGACCGGGCTGTTAAAGGGGGATTGCGCGCGGTAGTTGTCGAGGCTGACCTCGTCGGCGGCGAGTGCTCGTACTGGGCGTGCATTCCCAGTAAGGCTTTGCTGCGACCGGTCCAGGCGCTGGCAGAAGCGCAGAATGTCGCGGGTGCGCGGGAAGCTATTACCAGGAACCTGGACGTCCCGGCGGTCCTGGCTAGGCGCGACTCGTTCACAGCTCACTGGAACGACGCTGGTCAGGTGAATTGGCTGCGTGGCGCTAACATAGATTTAATTCGCGGTCACGCTCGACTTGCTGGTGAGCGCCGCGTCACAGTCACTGACCGAAGTGGCGAAACCATTGAGCTTACAGGGAACGAACACTCGCCGCGCGGAACGAAACAGCGACAACACGGTTCAACTTTCCCTGGATGGAGGTGAGAAACTCGTAGCAGATGAGGTTCTCGTCGCCGCCGGTCGTCGGCCGCGAACCGAGGACCTGGGCCTTGAGAC
>DATMQC010000014.1:0-9140 GCA_035567275.1 Chthoniobacterales bacterium
GGGCTGGGGTATCGTTGTCCGGCGACAAATGGAGAATCTGGCAAGCCTTTTGCCCTGGATGATCTTGTTCTTTTTGCCGCTTTTCGTCGTCCGTCGAGATATCTGGGATTGGATTAGTGCGAAGGAAAGTCCGGTGCTGGATCCACATTTGGCAGACAAGCTCGGATATTTCGAACTTCATTTCGGGTCCGTTGTGATTCCGTTCTTTTGGCTGCGAGCGATTCTCTACTTTGCATTCTTCGGCCTCGCAGCTCAGTATTTTCGCCGTACCTCGATTCGTCAAGATAACGACGGCGATCCCAGGTGGTCTATCCAGATGCGCGGCGTTTCTTTCGCTGGGATTCTCGTTTTTGCCGCCTGCACGACTTTGCTATCCTTTGATTGGTTCTCGTCTCCGGACTATCGCTGGGCTTCGACCATGTGGGGTGTTTACATTTTTGCCGGGGCTGGGGGCGCCGGAATGGCCCTGATAATCATCGTCGTGACGGCACTGCGAGATGCCGGTTACCTGCGGTTTGTGAACGAGGAGCACTACCATATCATGGGGAAGCTTCTGTTCACCTTCTCCATTTTCTGGGGCTATATCGGCTATTCTCAATACATGTTGATCTGGTACGCGAACATCCCGGAAGAAACCGAATGGTTTCTGCGGAGGAACATTGAATCCTGGAACATCCTCAACACGTTCCTCGTTATCGGGCGATTCTTCGTGCCCTTCCTGTACCTGCTCTTCCAGTTCACCAAACGCAGCCCGAAGCTCCTCGTGGCAATCTCCTATTGGGTGCTTGGCATGCACGTTCTTGACACTTATGTGACCATATTGCCTTTCGTTCATCCGCGCGGATTCCAAATCGATATTCTCGATTTCCTGTCGCTTCTTGCGATTGGGTGCCTGCTTGCGTTTCTGTTTCTGCGGCAACTGGGTACAGCTTCTCTTTTTCCAGCGCGCGACCCTCGACTGGTTGAGTCGCTCAAACTGAGTAATTGAGTTGATGAAGAGAACTACGCAAAAGAATCGAGTTTCGACTTCAATGATAATCACCGGCGTGGTGATGATTCTTTTGTTTCTTGGTTTGGTCGCATTGTTAGTTGTGCAGCGCGAACATGTTCAAACCCATGATGAAGTTCTCAAGGAGCAACGTCTGAAGAATCTTGCTGAGCTCAACGCAGAAAACGAAAGAATTCTCACGCAATATCACTGGGTGGACAAGGCGAAGGGAGTGGTGGGGATTCCGATCGACCGAGCGATGAGCCTGGTGTTGGCCGAATTGCAATCCGTTCGACCGCACGCAGCGGGGCCGATCAGCAATCCCTCGCCGGCTGGAAGTCCCTCGCCGGGGGCTGGCGCTGCGCCTGGTGCAACTGCTACTCCGACCCCAGCCGCTACCTCGGTTCCCGCGCAGAGCAGCGCGAAAAATCCCTGAATTCTCTTGAGACCGATGAGTCAGCCCGCCATTTCAGAAACGATTCCGCCAGACAATCTTTCGAGTGAGCGCGACGATCGCGAGGCCATCGGCTACGCGGTCCGGGTGCCCGTTCTGACCTTTTTTGTTTCGGCTGTTTTCTGGTTGCTGGTTTCCTCCTGCTTTGGACTCCTGGCTTCCACCGAATGCCACCGGCCGGGCTCCCTGACTATACTCTCGAATCTCCCGTGGCTGACTTTCGGCAGGGTTTTCCCGGCTTTTCAGAATGCTCTTGTTTATGGCTGGTTGTCCACAGGTGGAATGGGAGTGGCAATCTGGTTGCTTTCGCGGCTTTGCAATACGGCATATCGGACCAGCTATCTTCCTGTGTTGTCTGGAGTTACGTGGAACATTGGTGTCGGCGTGGGCATTCTCTCGATCCTGGGCGGAGGTGCCAATGGCAGGACTCTCCTGGATTTCCCGTTTCCCGCTGCTTTTCTTCTCCTGCTCGCGTTCTTGTTTTTTGGGATCTGGGCAGTCGCGGTTATTTGGAATCGAGAATCTGGATCCGTTTCTGTGTCCGAGTGGTATATTTTTGCGGCGTTGCTCTGTTTTGCATGGAGCTTCACGACTGCCAATATCCTTTTGAATCTGCCATTGAGCCCAATCGGGCCGGCACCCGGCGTTTCGCAGGGAGCGATTCACGCCTGGTATGAGAAAAGTCTCTTTGGTCTATGGCTCGCGCCGCTCGCTCTTGCGGTGGCCTACTACATCATCCCTAAGTCCCTCGAAAAACCGATCTACAGCTATAAATTGGCACTTCTCGGTTTTTGGGCATGGATCGGGTGCGCGGCATTCAGTGGCATGGCCGTGTTCATCGGGGGGCCCTTCCCAGTGTGGATGGTGACAATGGGAATTGTCACCAACGTTCTGGCTCTTGTTCCGGTTCTTGCGGTGGCCGCGAATTTTCACATGACCACGAGATCGGCGGCCGAACCCGGAGGGTCGAGTCTGGTGTTTCGTTTCGTGGCGCTTGGGGCCATGATGTTTACGTTCTATGGCTTTGAGGCGGCAACGAATTCGTTACGGACGACCGGCCAGTTCACGCAGTTCACCCTGGTCATCCTTGGTCAAAATCATCTTTTCCTTTACGGTTTTTGTAGCCTGATTCTGTTTGGGGCAATTTACTATCTTTTGCCGCGCCTCCTGGATCGGCGGATCATCTTTGAGGGCGTCGCCGAGTTTCATTTCTGGCTCGGCCTCGTTGGATTTGCGCTGCTCTGGTTCGATCTCACGATCGGCGGGTTGATTCAGGGTTTTGGTTTGCAAGATGCCAAAGTTTCGATGGACGCGATCGGTGATCTTTTGAAGCCATTTCTGATGATTCAATCTGTTGCCGCCCTTATCATTTTCGCGGCCAACGTGGCGTTCGCTATTGCGGTAGGTTTGATACTTCTGGTTCCGGCTCGAGTGCGAAACCGCTCGGATGCTCCCGAGACTTCGATGGAAAGAACACCGGAGGTGACTGTCGCGTGAACAAGTTTGCCCATTTGTTCCTTGGAGTTTTTGGGCTTTTCGGAGCTTCATGGCTGGCCTTTGTAGCCTATCCGTACATCACTTTCGCCGGCATGCAGCCCAACAAGGATCCCAACACTGGCGCCGTTGCACCCCAGGCGAATCCGGGTACGGCCGAGCAGGGCGCCAGGGTTTTTGCGGCGAATGGGTGCGTGTACTGCCACAGCCAGTTTGTGCGAGACAAGAATGAAGGTGCCGATATCGATCGAGGATGGGGCAAACGGCGCACCGTTGCCAGAGACTACATGTTTGATCACTACGTCTTCTTGGGAAATTCACGGCTGGGCGCGGACCTCACAAACGTCGGTGTCCGGCAGACAGATCCCCAATGGTTTTATCGTTTACTGTATGACCCGCGATCTGTGCACCCTGGATCTGTGATGCCGTCGTTTCGATACTTATTCAGGACGCAGAAGATTTCCGGACAGACCTCCGCGGATGCGCTCAAGTTGGACGGCCCGGGTGCTCCACGCAGCGGATATGAGATTGTGCCGACGCAGGAGGGGAAGGCGATCGTAGCGTATCTGATTTCCCTTAAGAGGAACTATGCTTTACCCGAGGCGCCCGAACCGGCGGAATGAATGAGCTCTGACCCGAAAGAAGATCATATTGGCCAAGTGCCGGGCTCTCAGGAAGCATTTGACCGAATGGACAGCGGGTTGCCCGGTGGGCAAGAGACTCTTACGGGAGAATCCGGAGCGCCGGCGATCGGCGACGCGCCTATCCCGTCCTGGCTCATGGGTGTAATCGGTGTGGGTCTTTTTTGGGCTGGAGCTTATTTGTTTTCCTTCAGCGGCGGCTTTAAACCAGATGTGTTTGACTATCAACCCAAGTTTGGCGTTGTAAGCGGCGCACAGGTAGCTGCAGATCCAAAAGTCGTAGGGAAAGCGCTCTTTTCCGCTAATTGCATTACCTGCCACCAGGCGAACGGCCAGGGACTTCCGGGGCAATATCCGCCTCTGGCAGGATCAGAAATTGTGTTGGGCCCAGCGCTGAATCATACGATAGCGATCGTTTTAAAAGGGCTGCAAGGTCCCGTGACGGTGAAGGGACAGGCATTCAACAATGCGATGCAGCCCTGGGAAGGCCAATACACGGATCAACAGCTTGCGGCCATTCTGACCTATGTCCGATCCGACTGGGGAAATAACGGACCGCCGGTGACTGCGGAAATGGTAAAACAAGTCCGGGACGAGATCAAAGATCGCAAAGAACAATGGACCTGGGCTGAATTACAGAAAATGCCGCCGAAAGACATGGCCGCACCGGCTGCAGGTGGAAGTCCGCCACCAGGGCAACCAAAACCGGCAAACCCCGGGCAGCAAAATCAATCTGCGCCGCCTGCACCCGCTCAGCCTCCGACAAAAGGCTGATGGCAATGTCTCATGACAACAACCGGCCACAGCAGTATGCTAAGTCAGACGGGTGTGCAAGAGATGGGATGAATAAATTTATGCTAAAGCAGTCTTCGCGAACAAGTCTTGCCTTCCTTGCAATGGTCGTCCTTCTGCTGATCGCAAGCGGCGTTTGTGCGCGTGCCGCCGTCCGTACGTCGGACCTGTGGTGGATGCCGGAGGTTGCCAGCAAGGGGGGCGTCCTGATCGATAAACTCACCTACTTTATTTATTATCTGACGGGCGCGGTGTTCGTGCTGACGCAGGTTGTCTACATCTATTTTCTCGTTAAGTACCGGTCCAGGAAAGGCGCCAAAGCTACCTACAGCCACGGCAACAACCGCCTGGAATTGCTCTGGACCGGTATACCCACGGCGATTTTTATCGGTCTTTGGGGATATAGCAATCATCTCTGGTGGGACGTTCTTCATGCGCCAACGCCCCCGGACACAATGGAGGTAGGCGTGCTGGCCTACCAGTTCGGATTCAGTTTTCAATATCCCGGCGCGGACGGGAAGCTCGGCCAATCGGACGTCAAACTGATCGGGAATGACAACCTATTCGGAAATGACCCGAACGATCCGGCCACAAAGGACAACTTTCAATCCAGTGTTTTGGAGCTTCCGATCAACAAACCGGTTCGCGTCCGGCTCAATTCAAGGGACGTAATCCACGCGTTTTACGTGCCGCAATTCCGCGTTTACCAGGACATTGTTCCAGGTCGCACCATCGATTGGGTTTGGTTCACTCCAACCAGGCTCGGGTCCTATCAGCTGGCCTGTAATCAGCTGTGTGGCTCCGGCCACTACAATATGAAAGCGCAAATCGAAGTTGTGACCCAGGAAGATTTCGACAAATGGTATAAGGAAAAGGCGGCTGCAGCCGTTATCCCTGCCGGAAATGCGCCGGCGCAAAGCAAATAACCGCAGGAGACCTCATGTCACAAACCATAGCTCATCCCGAGGCGTCAGAAGTTGAGTCGTCACACGGCCATCATGCTGAGCTAAGCTTTTTCCGAAAATATATCTGGTCGGAGGACCACAAGACGATCGCGATTCAATACCTGTTCACGAGCTTGTTTTTCCTGCTTGTCGGTGGTTTGCTCGCCATGGGTGTGCGCTACCAGCTGGCGTTCCCGGGGGTTCCTGTCCCAATCATCGGCTCGTTTCTTCCGAGCTGGCTGGTAACTTCTGCGGGCGCCATTCAGCCGGGGGGATATAACGCGCTTTTCACAATGCACGCGACGGTCATGGTCTTTCTTGTGATCATGCCTTTGCTGATCGGCGTGTTCGGCAACTTTCTCATTCCGCTCAAGATCGGGGCGCCGGACATGGCATTTCCGTTTTTTAATGCGCTCTCCTACTGGCTGTTCCTTCTCTCCGGCATTATTCTGTTATCGAGCTTTTTTGCGCCGACCGGATTTCCTGCTTCAGGTTGGACTTCTTATGCCCCGTTATCTTCCCATGCGCAGTACAACGGCACCCAAATCGGCCAAAGCTGCTGGTGCGTCGGTCTTTTTGTGAACGGCCTCGCGTCCATTGCCGGAGCTGCAAATTACATCACGACCGTTATCAACATGCGCGCGCCCGGCATGAAAATGTTTCGGCTGCCTCTCCCGATCTGGGCGCTGTTGATCACTGCGTTCCTGCTGCTTCTGGCTGTGCCGGTTCTTTCTGCGGCTGCGGCAATGCTTTTTTGCGACCTCAATTTCGGTACCAGCTTTTTCTCTTCCAGCAACTACGGACAACCGCTACTCTGGCAACACTTGTTCTGGTTTTTTGGTCATCCGGAGGTCTACATCATGATAGTGCCGGCCATGGGGCTAGTATCGGAAATCATATCGGTCAATTCGCGGAAGCCGATTTTTGGATACAAGGCGATGGTTTTCGCGATGGTAGCCATCGGTGTTCTCGGTTTCATCGTTTGGGGACATCATATGTTTGTTAGCGGGATGAATCTCCTTCTCTCTGCGACCTTCTCATTCTCAACGATGGTGATTGCGGTCCCGTCCGCTATCAAAACCTTCAACTGGATGGGAACTGTTTGGGGCGGCTCGATCAAGTACACGACGGCGATGTGCTTTGCGCTCGCCTTTGTTTCAATGTTCGTGATCGGCGGTTTGAGCGGGATCTATATGGCCGCTACTCCGGTGGATCTATTCATCCACCACACCTACTTTATTGTTGCGCACATCCACTATGTGTTGTTCGGAGGGAGCCTGTTTGGGGTTTTCGGGGCGATTTATTTCTGGTTCCCGAAAATGTTCGGACGGATGATGAATGAAACCTGGGGCAAGATTCATTTCGCTCTGGCTTTCATCTTCTTCAATTGCACCTTTTTTCCAATGCATAACCTTGGGCTGAACGGCATGATGCGCCGAATTGCCGATCCAACTCAATACGAGCATCTTCGTAGCCAGCAGCCCGTTAACATTTTTATAACGCTCAGCGCGTTCGCGCTTGGTTTGTCGACGATCCCGTTCTTGATCAACTTCTTCTATAGCATGTTCAAGGGACCGAAAGCGCCAATCAACCCGTGGAAATCGACCACGCTGGAATGGACGGTTCCCTGGCCGACGCCGCACGGAAATTTTGAAACGACGCCAACGGTCTATCACGGACCGTACGAGTACAGCGTTCCTGGAATGGAAGAGGATTATCTGCCTCAAAATCAACCCGCTCCCGACACGGTCAGGCTCGCGGCGCACTAGATTCAATGGGAACACCCGGCCTTGCAAATCGGCTCCTGCACTGGTTCGCTTTTTTTGTTGCTTGTAGTGTTTTAATTCTGATCTGCAGCGGCGGTCTGGTAACGAGTCATGAAGCTGGAATGGCCGTTCCGGACTGGCCCAACAGCTTTGGCTACAGCATGTTCCTCTTTCCGGTTTCGCGATGGGTGGGAGGAGTGTTTTTTGAGCATACTCATCGCCTCATTGCGAGCGCTGTTGGTCTTATGACGCTCGTCCTTTGTGGGATGACACTCGTGATCGAGCAAAGGCGATGGGTGAAGTGGCTCGCTGGAGTCGCCGTGTTAGCTGTGATTGTTCAAGGAGTCTTAGGCGGGTTGCGTGTTACCGAGCACAACGCTCTGCTTGGACTATTTCACGGATGCCTTGCCCAGAGTTTTTTCTGCCTTACGGCAGCGATCGCCCTTGTTACTTCCAGGTTCTGGAGCGAGATCAAAGCTGTGGCCGACGGCAACGCCGTTCGCCGCCTGAGGTCGTGGACCGTCGGGGTAACAATCGTGGTGTTCGTCCAGTTGGCACTGGGTGCCTCAATGCGTCACTCTCACGCCGGCTTGTCTATCCCGGATTTTCCCACGGTTTACGGCGGCATATTGCCGCCGGTTGACGCTGCTTCAATTGCGGCAATTAACGAAGTACGCGTTTCGCAGGAGGCTCAACCGCCGATTTCCGCCGGCCTTATTCTTTTACAGTTTGTCCACCGAGTCTTGGCAGCAGTGATCGTAATAGCGCTTACATCCGTTGCCGTGGGCATGATCCGTCACCGCGAACTCGCGCGTCGAATCCGGTTAGCAGCCGGCTTCTGGTCGATTCTGGTGCTTATCCAGTTTGGGCTCGGGGCATGGACCATCTGGAGCAACAAAGCCGCCGACGTTGCAACCGCGCACGTTTTTGTCGGCGCGCTGATTTTGATGACGGGAGTGTTGCTCAGCGTCATTTTGTCGGCGATCGCGACTCGAAACACAGGCGCAAACAACGGCTGGGTCGATGCCAAACAAAAAGAGGTCGCACAAGCGTGAGCGCACTCACCCACAAGCCGCGACTAACCGGATTACCCAACGCCAACGGGCCTCACGCCCGCCACTGGGTATCGGATGTCTCGGAACTGTGCAAGGCGAGAATCACGTTCATGGTGCTGATTACGACAGCCGTAGGTTTTTTGCTCGGTTGGCGTGGCCCGATTAACCTGCTGTCTTTTGTCCAGACACTTTGCGGCACGGCTCTTGCCGCTTCCGGGGCTGCGGCGTTGAACCAAGTCTTTGAAGTAGAGCTCGATGCTCGGATGCGCAGAACGTGCGATCGTCCTTTGCCTGGACGTCGAATGACGGTTGATGAGGCATTGGTCATCGGGATTTTCTGTTCGGCCGCAGGGATTTTGTGGCTCAGTTTGGCAATCAACTTTTATGCCGGCATTCTGACCGCGATCACGATTGGAACCTATGTTTTTGTATACACTCCGCTCAAAAGAATCACGACTTTAAACACGATCGTGGGGGCGATCCCGGGTGCTCTTCCTCCGGTTATTGGTTGGACCGCGGCGCGCGGGCACGCTGATTTTGAAAGTTGGATTCTATTCGCCATTCTGTTCCTCTGGCAGATGCCTCACTTTCTTGCGATCTCGTGGCTGTACCGAGAGGATTATAAGAAAGCCGGTTTTGTCATGCTGACCGGCTCCGATCCGGACGGCAGTCTGACCGGTCGTCAGGCCCTTATCTATACGATGGGTTTGACGTCCGTCAGTTTGCTGCCTCTGGTGCTTGAACTCACGACTTTCTGGTATCTTCCCATTGCGCTCGTCACCGGAGGATATTTTGTCTGGATGTCATTTCGATTCGCAATTACCGGTACCGAACAAGCTGCCCGCCGGTTGTTCGTGGCTTCGATTATTTATCTGCCGGCAACGATGGCGGCACTCGTAGTTACCCGTTCCTGATGGATGAAAATCTTCGTAAGAAAAATCGACGCCTTCTTATTGCCATTGTCATTTTCGCTCTCACGCTCTGCGCAATCGTGATTCTTTGGAAA
>DATMQC010000015.1:0-6934 GCA_035567275.1 Chthoniobacterales bacterium
CGTTTTAACCCATAAGAGCTAACTTGAGCGCTCGCGCGCCACAATGTAGGCGAACCGTCTCGGTTTGCGCGGCTTTTGAAGCGTGCAAAGCGGGGACGCTTCGCCTACTTTGCGCTTGAATCTTACGTCCCCTTCAGAGCGAGATTTTCTCGCAACAATCTTGTTCCGCTGGTTTAATGGCGAGATATCATGGAATCGTCGAGGACGAGGACGACGACGAGCACGAGAAACGAGTTCTCACTTCGGAGTTTAGACTTAAACCACCGCGTTCCGCTGCGACCTCTGCGTGAGGCATTCTTGGGTTGGGTGGGGCTCGAACTCACAACCAAGGCGACAGTGTATCACGCCTAGTTGTCCAGCGTTGCACACTTTAATCTACCCTAATGAGACCGAGCGTGACATTTCTTTTATATGGATACCAAACACTACGATCTCATTGTGTTCGGTGGCGGCAACGCGATTTCGACCGCCATTGATTGCGGGGCCAAAGGGATGAATGTCGCACTCGTCGAAAAAGGACCGCTGGGTGGCACTTGTCCACATCGCGGATGCATTCCTTCAAAATTGCTCATCGGCTACGCCGACGCCGCCGAACACGCGCGCGCGGCGCAGCGGTTTGGTTTCGAGACGACCGTGCGCCTGCCGGATCCCGACGCGATTCTCCGTGACACCTTCGACTTCACGAAAAAATACGACGCCATCCTGGAAAACGCGCTTGGGACTAGCGTCACTCTCTATCGCGGCCAGGCCACGTTTGCCGCTAACCGAACTCTGCGGGTAAACGGCAATTCCATCTATGCCGACAAACTCGTCCTGGCCACAGGTAGCCGACCGCGACGCCCTGCGCTCGACGTTCCATATTGGACCAGCGACGACGTCTTCAAAATCCGCGAAATGCCGAAGTCGATAACGATCGTCGGCGGTGGCTACATCGCTTGCGAGCTCGGCCACTTCTTTCATGGCGTGGGCGTGGACACGCTACTCGTCGTCCGGCGCGATCAACTCCTGGACCGCGAGGATAACGAGACACGCGCTGTTTTTATGAAAGGCTTCGCTGCGCGCGTGCCCGTAACATTCAACTCGACAATTGCGTCCGCCACGCACGACGGTTTGCGTTTTCACGTCAGGATCGCCCACGCCGATGGCACCCAGTCCGGGCGCGACAGCGAAGCGCTGCTTTTCTGTATTGGCCGGGTTCCGAACAGCGACAACATCGGCATTGAAAATACGGACCTGAAGCCGAACGCGCACGGCTACGTCGAGACCGACGACCGGTTGCGCACGCCGGTCGAAGGCGTTTATGCGATGGGGGACGTCGCCGGCCGCTACATGTTTACCCATGCAGCGAACTTCGAGAGCGAGTATCTGGTTAAGCAAATCGGCGAGAGCCGAAACGAACCCATTGACTACGGCCCGATGCCGCACGCTATCTTTACCTCACCCGAAATCGCCGGCGTCGGTGCGACCGAGGAAGAGTTGAAGAAGAGCGGCATGTCCTACGTTGCCGCGTCGGTCCCCTTCATGAACACCACCAAAGGCCGCGCTGTGAAAGAAGAATACGGCCTTTGCAAATTACTCGTGGCGCCTGACCACCAAATCCTGGGCTGCCACATTGTC
The DNA here is from genome assembly GCA_035567275.1 of Chthoniobacterales bacterium. Lineage (GTDB taxonomy): Bacteria > Verrucomicrobiota > Verrucomicrobiia > Chthoniobacterales > JAFAMB01 > DASZHC01. The sequence continues at coordinate 1,618 of DATMQC010000015.1, forward strand.
GGCTACCAGGCGTCCGTGCTCCTGCATGCCGTCCTACCGATCATGAAATGGCGCAACGACATTCACTCCCTCGCGGACATCATCTACATCCACCCATCGCTTGCCGAAGTCGTCCGAGGCGCGGCGAGGAAAGCCGCTGGCATGTTGCCAATCAGTTGCAGAGACATCGCCATAGCGAGCCATAGTTGACGATCGGCATGTTGCCGTAGTTTAGAGGTCGAAACATGGGTAGTCCTACTATTCCAGCGCCACCTATGAGTCTTGTGCAACCAACTGTTCCGGTTCTCAACCTAACCAGATTCCTGAGCAAAGCATCCGGTTAAGAAGACCTATGGTGTTATTGAGACGCCGGGAAACTCTGGTCTAATTCCGACCGCTGACACCGCAATTGTCCCAGCGCTCCTTTCTGATAATCGGACAGCTCGGACTCGGCAGAACGGAAATCCGTAAGCACGAAATCTCGTACGGATATCCGATCGACCGTATCCTATGTATAAACGCCTGATCGGCGGGCACAAACAGGAGTCATAGAAGATTGGCACGCAATATGTTTCTGTCTTGAGCCACGGAAACCAAAAATTAGAAAGCCGAAAGGAAACACCGGTCAATATACGATTTATCTACCAACCGCTTCGCTGTCTTCAGTGTTCAACAAAGGAATAAAATAATGAATCTTGTTATAAATATATTAACTAAGCTCGGCATTCTCAAGGAGGATCTTGATTACCACTTGGTTCGCACATCGATGGTAATCATATTTTTGTTTTTTGGGTATCAGAAATGGTTTGAGTATGAGGCGCAGACATTGATTCCTTATATCGCCAACGGCCCTCTTATTTCTTGGATGTACCCTGTTTTCGGGATCCGGGGAGCCAGTTGGTTTTTGGGGGTTTCAGAATGGTTATTTGGCGCGCTCTTGTTCTTAGGATTCTGGAATAAAAAGTTAGGAATTCTTGGGGCCCTCGGTTCATGTGTTTCATTTATAATGACCGTCACTATAATTCCATTTATGCCGGGTGGCTGGGCTGCGTCTGCCGGCGGGTTTCCAGCAATGACTGGCAATGTGCCCTTCCTTATGAAGGACCTGGTTCTTTTTGCTGCGTCATTCTATTTGCTGAAGCAGGATGTAATGAGAGTGTCACTTTCGGCGGATTCGGCAAAGGCATATTTAGACCTCTCGAAGAACGCAAAGCTCACATAAAACAGGTAAACTGAGGCGAAGAGGAGGGCCTGGTCAACGAAAAGTCATGAAACTCGGCTTAGCCCATGGCAAGTGGTCGCTCAAAGGAGCCACTTCATGAAAAAATCCTCTGTCCCAATCACGGTCCGAGTCGGACACCGCGAGTTCGTCAAGGTCAACGCGACGAAGTACGACTGGCGCGATATTTACCACCTCATTTTGACTCTTAGCTGGCCGCAGTTTGCGGGCCTGATTCTCGCGATCTACGCCTTTATTAACCTCTGCTTCGCCATGCTCTACCTCCTCGGCGGGCGCTGCATCGCCGGACTAGTTCCGGGATCTTTTTCCGACGCCTTCTTCTTCAGCGTGGAAACGTTGGCCACCGTAGGCTATGGGCACGCCTACCCGGACACTCTTTACGGGCATTGGGTGGTCACAATTGAGACTATGGTTGGCCTCTTTGGTCTGGCCGTCATGACCGGTCTGATCTTTGTCCGTTTCTCGCGGCCGACAGCCCGGATCAAATTCAGTAACGTTGCCGTGGTCGCACCGTTTGATGGTTTTCCGACTCTCATGATTCGCCTGGCCAACCTGCGACATCACGCGATGGTCGAGGCCGAATTTCGACTGCTCTTTATGCGCAGTGAATTGACGAAGGAGGGGGAAGATGTCCGGCGCTTTTACCCGCTGCGGCTGCAATTCGATCATCTGATCAATTTTCCGGCAGCGCTCACGCTTCGACACGTGATCGACCAAACCAGCCCATTGTTTGGCCTGACTCCACAGGACTTGAAACTGGCCGACAGCCGCATGCTCGCATCGATCGTTTGCGTCGATCCGGTGATTCATGCTCCTGTGCAAAGCCAGACCGAGTATCTACACGAGCAAATTGCTTGGAACCGGCGCTTCGCAGAGATCTATGCTGAAGACTCCATTGGCCGCTATACGGTGGACTACAGCAAGTTTCACGACACGGTAGACCTCAGCCCGCAATGAAAGCAGCCGGACCGTCGAGGAGCAAAAAAGAAAGATGAGACGATGTCATGACGGAAACAGACGCCATGGTTTTCGTCGACGATGATGCAGGTGCCCCCCTCGAGAGCCTGATTCGGGCTTTTGTTGGCTGATCACGGAAAGAATAGTGTAAGTTGCGGGTGCTGGAGCCTCACCCGTGATTGAGCTATCAAGATATGTCCTCGAGGCGCTAAGGAACGATGAAGAGTTTATCCTTTATCGCGGGCGGAGTAAGGACGATGCATTTCAGGTTCTTGTGCTTTCGCCTGTGGTGCAGTACCCCACGCCGGAAAGTCTGAAACGATTGGAGCACGAATATTCTCTCAGAGAAGAGCTCGATCCGGCGTGGGCTGCCCGACCGATTGCAATGACTTTCCACTGGGGCCGTCCTGTGCTCGTGCTGGAGGATTCCGGCGGTACGCCCCTTGATAAACTGCTCGGTCAAGCATTGGACTTAGGGTCTTCCTTGTGTCTGGCTATTAGCCTTGCGACCGCGATCGGCCACTTGCATCAGCGCGGCATGATCCATAAGGACATCAAGCCTGCCAATGTTCTGGTGAACGCCGCGACTGGCAAGGTCTGGCTAATGGGCTTTGGGATCGCTTCGCGGCTGCCACGCGAGCGCCAATCTCCCGAGCCTCCCGAGTTAATCGCAGGGACACTCACCTATATGGCACCCGAGCAGACCGGACGAATGAATCGTTCCATCGATTCCCGCAGTGACCTTTACTCCTATGGGGTTACACTCTATGAAATGCTCACGGGCTTGCTCCCGTTCACCGCCTCTGACGCCATGGAGTGGGTCCACTGCCACGTTGCCCGCCGGCCAATGCCGCCGGATGAGCACACCAAAGGCATCCCTCGAACGATCTCAGCCATCGTCATGAGGCTGCTGGCCAAGACCGCCGAAGAACGCTATCAGACGGCGGCCGGCGTTGAAGCCGACCTTAGAAGATGCCTCGCAGAATGGGAAAAGCTCGGACGCATCGATTCTTTTTCTCTCGGAACGCACGATGCGTCGGACCGGCTCTGGATTCCCGAGAGGTTGTACGGTCGTGACCGGGAGGTCAAGGTGCTGTTCGACGCCTTCGAGCGCGTTGTCGTCAGCGGAACCTCCGGATTGGCGCTGGTGGCCGGTTATTCCGGCATTGGCAAGTCCTCGGTCGTCAACGAGTTGCAGAAAGCGATCGTCCTGCCGCGCGGCATATTCATTGCGGGAAAATTCGATCAACACAAGCGAGACATTCCATACGGCACCTTGGCACAGGCGTTCCAGACCTTGGTCCGCCAGATCTTGGGCAAGAGCGAGCAGGAGGTGGGCCATTGGCGGGAGGCTATCCGGCAAGCCATCGGACCGAACGGGCGGCTCATCGCCAACCTCATCCCCGAGCTTGAGCTGATCATCGGTCAACAGCCGCCTGTTCCGGAGCTTCCTCCTCAGGAAACGCAGCACAGGTTTCAGGCGGTCTTCAGACACTTCCTCCGCGTATTTGCCTTGAAAGAGCACCCGCTTACCCTTTTTCTTGATGACCTTCAGTGGCTTGATGCCGCAACCCTGGCCCTCATCGAACATCTCGTCAGTCATCCCGACGCCAAACATTTCCTGATCATCGGCGCATACCGGGACAACGAAGTCAGCCCGTCTCACCCTCTTATGCTGACGCTGGATTCGATCCGGAAAGCCGGAGTCATCCTGGACGAGATCGTTCTCAAGCCCCTCTCGCTCAAGGACGTGAACCAGTTTATCGCTGACGCTCTCCGCTGTGAGCGGGTACTTTCCAAAGCCCTCGCGCGGCTCGTGCACAAAAAAACTGCGGGCAACCCTTTTTTTGTGATCCAGTTCCTCACTGCCCTCGCCGAAGAACACCTTGTAGAATTCGACGCGCGCGAGGCGGCGTGGAAATGGGATCTGGCACAAATTCACACCCGGGGATTCACCGATAACGTGGTAGAACTCATGATCAGCAAACTGAGACGGTTGCCCGTCGCAACCCAGGAAGCGCTCAAGCAGCTCGCCTGTCTTGGCCACAACGCGAAGATTGCGACCATAGCGACCGTAAACGGAAGATCTGAGGAAGAGATCCATTGGGCCATGTGGGAGGCCGTCCGCGTGGGTCTAGTTCTCAGTCTTCCGGGCTCCTACAAATTTCTCCACGATCGCGTTCAGGAGGCGGCCTATTCACTCATTCCGCCGCAGTTGTGCGCCGAGGTCCACCTGCGCATCGGCCGCCTGCTCATCGAGAGAATGACCCCAAAAGAGATTACTGAGTCCATCTTTGATGTGGTCAATCAGCTGAACCAAGCGGTCGATCTGATTGACGATCCCGAAGAAAGACTGTCGCTACTTCGCCTGAACGTCGTAGCCGGAATGAAGGCCAAGTCTGCGATAGCCTATGCTTCCGCCCGCAATTATCTTGCGCAGGCTCGGGCGCTCCTGTCGCCGGACGCATGGGATCGACGTTACAACGAGACGTTCGATCTCTATCTCGCATTCTCCGAGTGCGAGTATCTCGTTGGCAATTTCGCACCGGCTGATGAGTTGTTCGGTTTGATCCTGGGTAGAGCGAACTCGGATCTGGACCGTACCAAGGTATACAGCTTGCGCATGAAGCTGTACCAGGTAGCAGGTAAATATGACGACGGCGTCGCCGTTGCACTCGAAGCCCTGCGCCTCTTCGGCCTCACGTTTCCGGAATCCGACGAGGAAATGCAGGCAGCGGCCGATGCCGAGCTTGTGGACGTTCCGATCAACTTGCGAGGCCGTCCCATCGGCGAATTGGTAGACGCGCCATTGGCGACCGATCCCGCAGTGCGGGCGATTATTAACCTCCTCGTCGATGCGGAGCCCTGCGCTTATATTGGTCGGCCGAAGCTCTTTCCGCTGATCGCTCTTAAGGCGGTTAATTTCTCCCTGCGCTATGGCCATACCGACCAATCCAGCTTCGCCTACGCCGTTTACGCACTCATCCTGGTTTCAGCCGTAGGCGACCTGGCGTCCGCGTTCCAGTACTCCGAAATGTCGTTGCGGCTCAACGAGAAACTCAAAAATCCTCGGTTGCGGGGAACGCTGCTTCACCTGCATGGGGACCACATCAATTTCTGGCGACGGCATATCTCGACCGA
>DATMQC010000016.1:0-7521 GCA_035567275.1 Chthoniobacterales bacterium
TCACATTGTTTTGGTGATCGTCGTGATTGTGCTCGTAATCAAGCTCGTGACAGGTCGCGGTCTGTAGGCGAGGAACTGCGCGTCAGCGCCTAACCAAAGCGTCCAACCAGGGGGTTTCATCTCCGAAACGCTCTCTCAACAACCGCAAAGCGGCTCGAATCCAAGACTACCCTGCCTAACTAATTAACCTTTATTTTGGACAGCAGTGCACTGCTCAGAAAATCGACGAATCGGGAGCAGCGAGGCAAGACCGATCTTGCGGCGGCCGACAACCCCTTTTTTCACCGCCTCCCGCTATGAGCCAAGCTCCGGAGTCAGCCGGCGGTTGGTCCCCTTTGACCGCAATCGTGCGGCGAATAGCGAGCATCGTCTCGCCTGCGGATTGTCGCATTCGGCTAACCAGAGCTGAAGAGGCGAGGCGCTTCCTCTGCCAGCATTCTGAGCCGTGTTCAGAAACTGGCCGGGCATCATGCCCACGTCGCGCATGGTCACCACTTGCATGCCACTCACCATGCGGAAGAAGCCGCAAAGCATCACGCCGAAGAGCACGGTTCCAAGTAAAAATTCCTATAGTGAGAGAATGTTTAAGGCGGCGGTCGACGCCGCCTTTACTTTTTAGCCCTGAGCGCTGTCACCGGTTTGCCAGTGCGTCAAAGTGGACCAATGTCGGCTGGCTGAGGAGCTGAAAGAGCAGACGGCTCCGGAGTTGTTGTATGTGGAATCGAAGTTCGCGGCCCTGATGTCCTATAGGCTGACAGCCGATGTTCTGGAAGAATTAACCGATTGGGCGAAGGGTCCACGTGGCTACAGTGCGGAATCACGTTCACGAAGTGGCGGAACGCATGGAAATGGAACTTGGGGAGTAGAAAGTGTTTTTCATCGAAGGATGCGAGCGAGACGGGAAACAGTTGTCGCAATCGGACTTGCCGCTGACAGTCGAGTTGGATGGCGGTTTCGTGCACTCGAGCGACCGGAGGTCGAGAACGGATAGGTGGTTCGAAGTGATCACGGGCCAGAGCATGACGGGGGAGGGAGCGGCGAAATGCTTCGCCTGCGACGAGGCTCTTTGTTAAACAAAGACCCGGCAGTGAACTCCGAGCTACGGTCAAATTAAACAGTCCCTCGGGGACGCAAAACGAACAACGCGCCATGGCGCTACCGATTCGATCGGGCGCAAATCCTAAGTCGACGGCGTTGATCTCGCGTGTCTATCGAAACGACCCTGCAAACACCGAACAAGCGCCTCCGAGGCGCTTGGATGAACCATCGCCAGGTCAGCAAGCTGCGTCACAGACAGGCCTGTACTGAGGGCCGCCGCCGCCAGATTGACGATTTCTGCGGCTTTGGCGCCGACCGCCTGGCAGCCGAGGAGCGTTGTCGTTTCCGGCTGGATGACCAGCCTGATTTTTATCGGCTCGGGATCAACGACGCTGCGGTCGTCGTCCGTTACCAGGCGTATTGTCTCTTCCAGCACTTCGATGGTGTGCCCAGCGGCCTTGGCCTCTTTCTCAGTCCATCCGGTAGAGGCAACCGGTGGATCGGTATGGACGCAGCGGGGTATCCAACGCAAATTAAACCTGACAGATTTGCCCAGAATCGTTTCGACCGCAGCTCGTGCCTGCGCGAAAGCCACGCTATCAAGCAACGCGAGCCCATTTACATCGCCAATTGCGAAGACGTTTGGCTGCGCTGTCTGCAGCTTCTCGTTCACGTGGACGAATCCGTCGTGAGCGACTCCGATCGAATCCAGGCCTAATTCTTCGACGTTTGGCTTGCGTCCTGTCGCTATCAGAGTGAGGTCGGGAGACACGATGGTACCGTTGCCCAGCGTGAAGACCGGACGGTTCGTCCAGGTCTCCGGAGCGGGCAGATCAACCTTCTCTTTTAGCATGATGGTGACGCCCCGCTTCTCCAAGGAATCCCAAATCTGGTCGCCAGCGACACTGTCCCAACTCGGAAGCAGGTCGTCCTTTTCCTCAACCAGGGTCACTCGGGCTCCCAGCGTTCGATAAATCGAGGCGAATTCGCAGCCGATGTAGCCACCGCCGATGATTAAAAGGTACGCTGGAACTTCAACGTTTTTGAGCATCTGATCGCTGTTAAGAATCTTGGAGTCTTTGACGCTTGAGAAAGCCGGCCGTGAGCCGGTTGCGATAATGATATTTTGTCCGGAAACTCGATCTCGAGCCCCGTAAGGATCGGAAATCTCAACTTCGTTCGGATTCAAGAATCGGGCGGTCCCGAAACGAATCTGAATACCCAAGCTTTCGAGCGTTCGACTTAAATCTTCGGTGAGCCTGGCGCTCACCCGTCTCTGCGTGCCGATCCAATCTGTCCATCCTGTTTCCAGAGGATCGACCGAGAGACCGAAGCGGGAACTCCCTTCGGCCGCTCCATAGTGCATCGCGCACGCCCGGAGAGCTCGAATGGCGTTACAACCCCGATGAAAACAGGTGCCGCCGAGACTTTGCTTTTCGACGACCAAAACCCGGAGGCCGGCGCGAGCGGCCAGCATTGCGGCGTCCTTCCCGCCGGATCCCGATCCAATAACGATTACTTGATAGTGTTCACTCATAAGTCGTTCGCGAAACTCTTTGCCGCTTTTCGGGGATCGACTCTACTTCCATTGACCAAAACGATCCATGGGTTGTTCGTTCCAGCCTCAGCGAAACCGGATAGTCGCAGACTAAAATGCGCGACTTGATCGACGATCGCGGTCTGATGATAATGTTAAAGGAAAAAACCGAAGTCAAGAATTTGCTAATCGGAGGTCAGGAGATCAAATGGAACATTAGATGTAATTAAGCCTCGCCCTCGGCGGGATTGTGTAACGATCGCAGTTCGTATTGATCGATAGACGAGCGAAGCCGATCGAAAGCCGGTCTCTTTACCGAGGTTGAACGCTGCAGATCTCCCCAATCATTGGCAAGCTCCTTCATTTCATCAACTGCAACGCGCGCATGACGAGCCATGGTGTATTCCCCGCGCTCCGACCCTAGATATCGTTTCCAGTACCTAGTAGCCACTATGGGCGGCAGCCAGCGGAAGAGCACTTTTAGCCTGAGCTGGGTCACTGGAATTCCTTGCGCTTGCAGCGCGCAAAAGGCTTCACGGACAGCCCCAAATTCGAGCTTCCGGCTATTAACTAAATCCAACTACCCACACAAAACAGCGGAGAAGCCCAATTTTGGTCGTTCATCAAAAGAACGCTGAGGTATCGTATCCAAATAAGAAAGCCTTTAACCTCTTCGTAGCATGAGCAAGCCGGCAGATCCCCGCGCGCCAAGTCCTCCCAAACCCGTAGGAGACCGAAGACCGGTTCTACGCGCGATGTTGAATCCGAAAACCGTCGCGCTGATCGGTGCGACTGAGGCGACGAGCAGTGTCGGTCGCACCCTGATGGAAAACCTTCGCTCCTTTGGGGGGAGCCTTTTCCCAGTCAATCTGAAGCGAACCAATGTTCTCGGCATCAAAGCTTTTCCCAGAATCACAGATGTACCGGGGCCAGTCGATTTAGCGGTAATTGCGACGCCCGCGATTGCTGTTCCGGAAGTGGTTAGCGAATGCGCGGAAGCAGGTGTAAAAGGCGCAGTCATCATTTCGGCCGGGTTCAGGGAATGCGGCACCGTTGGCGTACAGCTGGAGGAAGCCATCTTCGCGCGTCGCGGTGGTATGCGTCTGATGGGGCCGAATTGCCTCGGCGTGATGATTCCAGGGCGGAGTTTAAATGCCACTTTCGCCAAAACGATGGCGCTACCCGGCAATGTTGCGTTTATCAGTCAAAGCGGCGCACTCTGTACGTCGATTCTGGATTGGAGCCTGCGCGCGAAAGTAGGATTTAGCGCGTTCCTTTCGGTCGGTTCGATGCTCGATATCGGGTGGGGGGACTTGATCTTCCACCTGGCTGATGATCTCGATACACGCAGCATCCTGATCTACATGGAATCGATCGGCGACGCGCGATCGTTCCTTTCCGCAGCGCGAGAAGTCGCACTCAGCAAACCGATCATCGTCATCAAGGTTGGACGCACCGAAGCTGCAGTGCATGCAGTTGCGTCTCACACTGGCACACGCACTGGTAGTGACAATGTGCTAGAGGCTGCGTTTCGCCGAATAGGAGTTTTGCGCGTAAATACCATATCGGATCTCTTCAACATGGCCGAAGTCCTGAGTAAACAGCCGCGGCCGAAGGGGCCTCGCCTTGCGATAGTGACCAACGCCGGTGGACCCGGTGTAATCGCAACAGACATGTTGGTTGGCGAGGGTGGCGAAATAGCCCGGCTCTCTGAAGATAGTTTCCGGAAATTAGACAAGATTCTCCCCGCCCACTGGAGCCGAAGCAATCCGGTAGATGTCCTTGGGGATGCCAAACCGGACCGATTCGCGAAGGCGGTTGAGATCGTAAGTAGCGATTCCAATAATGACGGCGTCCTGGTCATTCTGACGCCGCAGGCAATGACCGATGCCAAGGCTGTCGCCGAGGAGCTTCAAGTGTTCAATAAGCTTCCAGGGAAACCAATTCTGGCGAGTTGGATGGGTGCTGACGAAGTCGCCGCAGGCGAGGCCATCCTTAACGCGTCCGGGATTCCCTCATTTCAGTACCCGGACATTGCGGCTCGAACTTTTTGCTACATGTGGCGATACACCCACAGCTTGCGCGCGCTTTACGAGACTCCTGCGCTAAGTGGTGGACCGACTGCGAAGACCGCGAATCATCGCCGGGCGGAAGAAATCATCCAGATCGCCCGGAAAGCTAATCGGACTCTGTTAACCGAGGTAGAATCGAAGCGAGTTCTCGAGGCTTACGGGATACCCGCCGTCGAAACCCACGTCGCAATAAGTGAAGACGATGCTGTTAAAATAGCGGCGGAAATTGGGCAAACAGTCGTTCTCAAGCTGTATTCGGAAATAATCACCCACAAGACCGACGTGGGAGGCGTCAAACTGAATCTCCGGACCGAGAACGAAATTCGTCAAGCCTACCGGGCAATCAGGGAATCTGTGCATCAAAAGCCGGGGGCGTTCTTGGGAGTCACCGTCGAACCGATGATCTCGCTGGATGGTTACGAGCTCATCCTCGGCAGCAGCATCGATGCGCAATTTGGGCCAGTCCTTCTCTTCGGTGCAGGGGGAAAACTCGTCGAGGTGATGCAAGATTATGTGCTCGGGTTGCCGCCTTTAAACGGGACCTTAGCTCGGCGAATGATGGAGCAGACGCGCGTTTTTGCGGCTCTCGAGGGCGTTCGTGGGCGCCCTCCGGTAAATCTGGCAGACCTCGAAGCCCTGCTCGTTCATTTCAGCCTGTTGGTAGCTGAGCAGCGCTGGATCAAAGAGATTGATGTTAACCCACTCCTGGCGTCGCCCAGGGAACTCCTTGCTCTCGATGCGAGAATCATTCTGCACGATCCAGAACTTAGCGAAGAACAACTGCCAGAGCTCGCAATTCGTCCTTACCCGCAGCAATATGTCAGTCAATGGAAGCTGCGTGATGGAACTCCGTTGACCATTCGACCGATCCGCCCTGAGGACGAGCCGCTAATGGTGAAGTTCCATGGAACTTTATCCGAAGAGAGCGTTCATTTTCGCTACTTTGGCATCTCAAAATTGGAACAGCGCGTCGCTCACGAACGCTTGACGCGAATATGTTTCAACGATTACGACCGCGAGATCGCGATTGTCGCTATCAGGCAGGCGCCTGAAACTGAAGAGGAGGAGATTTTAGGGGTCGGCCGGTTAATTAAAGTTCACGGAGTGAACGAAGCCGAGTTTGCCATTGTCATCAGCGACCAGTTGCAAGGGCAGGGGCTTGGAACTCACCTCTTGAAGTTGCTCCTGGATATCGGCTGCCAGGAAGGACTGGAACGCATCTTTGGGCACATTCTGCCTGACAATTACTCAATGCAAAGGGTCTGCAGAAAGCTCGGCTTTGTAGTCAACTACGATTCGTTCGCGGAGGATATGAAGGCCGAATTCACATGTTAGGCGCCGCACGCTGGAAACGAACACTGATTACCTCGGCTCGGAGTCGCCCAGGCCCGTCGTAGAAACCAACGTGACCGCATTTCAAGAGGTTAAACGGCTTACATTGACATAATCCTCGCGACACCTGAAAAAAAGCATTCAGCCCTCAAGCCGGTACAACGCAGGATATCCTACGCCGCCAATTGACCAAACATTCAGAATTTTTAAGTTGATCACCCGCCACATTGCCGAGTCCGCCGGAATAAATCGGAAGAGCTTCGCTCAGCATAAACTCCATGCTGAAGTTGGCGACGGAGGTCAGGGGCGATTGAGGATGCATTTTCTGAAACCACGCACTTGATTCCGTCGAACGTTTTTTCTCGTCAACGAGATCATCCACCTGCTGGCGAAAGGCCGGATTGGATAAGAAGAACTGGAGTTTTTCGGGCGAGACTGTTTGCAGGATGGCCCACGGATTCCGGGTCAAATCCCAGAGAACGGGATCGAGTTTTTTCCAAATGACGTCTGTTCCGTGATTCCAGGACCAGCGCAAATCCAGGGCGAGCTCGACAAGCGAATTGTACCCATCAGGTTCGATGAGCGACGCATTATCGCGTTGGGATATGGATTTCATTGTTCAGCGCGTCACGATTTCTGCTGGATAACCGGCAGCAATTCCGCCGGGGGAATGTTCCAGAACGAGTCAGGAGGCGTCACGCTCATTGTTGTCCTCCTATTTCTTGGCCGCCAGCGGTACGTGGACAATCAACGGTCCGAAGCGAGGCGACCCAGCGCTGCGCTGAAGATCGTCTTCCGAAGGAAGGGAGTGCGGTTTATTAGAAGCATATTCTTTACTGTTCGACAGATCCTTACGCGGAATCCTAACGGAGAGCCCTTGGGTCAGCCACATCCGCCGCGACCGAAACCTGTCTCCTTTAAATTCAATGTCAGGGCCGGCGACATGTCTCCTTTGCAAATGTAAATTTTTAGTCACATAAAAATGCCAGAGTGTCCCCAGATAGAACGAGACGGCATTCGCCGCTATCCCGCGAGTAATCAATAACTTCTCATCAATCGGGCATTGGATGCTGATTGTGACGAAATTGTAACTTGGAGCGCTCACTCGCTGCCACGATTGTATCCTCGAAGTTCCGTGCCGATTAATTTGTGCTGCCCCACTTCCAATTCCGAATCTCCGGCAGGTCCTCGCCGTGTTTATCGAGTATTGCTTGTGGTGGATCAGCTTGTCCTTGAGCTGCTGCTTCAGGTAGATCCCCTTGTCGCCCGCTCTGCGGCAGGCGGTCGATGGTGTCTATCACGAGGTGGAAGCGATCCAGATCGTTGAGCACCGTCATGTCGAAGGGGGTGGTGATGGTACCCTCTTCCTTGTAGCCGCGGACGTGGATGTTGTCGTGGTTGGTGCGGCGGTAGGTCAGCCGGTGGATCAACCATGGGTAGTGAAGTCAGGAAGCATTCATTTGTTCGTTATACGCTAAAACACCAAGCTGACACAATGAGTCTCGTCCCGATCGATTAGTTTCTCCCATACTCTTCTCGACG
>DATMQC010000017.1:0-4438 GCA_035567275.1 Chthoniobacterales bacterium
AAAAGGCGGTCGCCATGAAGCTCGAGATAGTCGGAAAAGGCAGTCCTAAGGTAGTCGAGAGCGAAAGGGCGAGCAGTATGTCGAGCAATCTGAACTCTTTGCCAAGCCGAAAGCTGATTATAAATTTCGCGCTTGGTTTGCTCGATTTTTTGCTCCATCGACTGGACCTCCCGATCGATGTCAACCGCGTGCGATTTCGAGTGTTTCTTCAGTTCTTCGAGCTGCTTTTCCAGCTCAACAATTGGTTTCTCAAATTCCAGAGGGTGTACCTTCATTTTACAATGATGGGGGTATCTTTCGCGACGAGAGCGAACAGCTCCTCCATGTCCGAGGCCGCAAGCATAATTCCGTTAGCAGGTTTCTGAGCATTAGGCGACTGCGGATTTGTTTCTGAGTAAATGGCTGTTCCATTACTGCTTATGACGATCCATCTACTGCTTCCCAGGTAATTCTTCTCTCCGAATGCCACTCGGGTACCTGCGGACCAGGCAATTTTCTCGTGCACTTTGTACTGACCTGAAACCGCCGCCGCCGCCGGGATTTTGAATTCCAAAGGCTCATACCATCGAAAAAAGGCGCCCTTGTTCAGCAAAGTCAGATCGTGCTTTTTCAGGTTTATCAACAAGCTGAACTCACCTCTCGGGATGATGAATTTCTGACCCGGCTGGATGGTCAGACTATCCAAGCCATTGGCCTTGAAAATCAATTCAGCGGCGCATTTCGTTTTGCCGGCTATTCTCGCCATCGAGTCTCCCCGGGCAACGACATACTCAGTTTTGTCCCGACCCGGTTGAGTGGAGAAAAACTCCCGGACGTTCAAGCTGCTGAGAAGCTTTTTGGCATCACCGTTTTTTTCGGAATTGGGAAGATTCTGAATGAGCGCCCACAAGATTTTTTCGCCGCTTTCTTTGTCTCCGTGCTCAATTTCGTGGTTCGCCTGCTCAAACATGGTCACGCCCGCGTCAGGCGTCGGGGTCACGACGGCATGATTGACACCGAGCTTCAGTCTGTCCGGCTTCTTAAAGAATAACCGGTACGCAAGATATCCCCCGCCCCCAAAAATGCCGATTGCCAGTCCGGCAATAATCAGCACCTTCACCAGATTATTCATGAGACGCTGCTCCCAACGCGACCTTAATACCCTTACATCTCGCTGGTCTGAGGCGCGGCTACAACATGCCCCTCCGCCGGAAATCCTGGATATTTCCTCCGGCCGACTGATGCATCATCTCAATGGTGAACTTCAATAGGCACACCTCCCACCCCTCATCCACTCCGTGAATCACCGCGCTCGAACTCCGAAGTGCGGCAGGCACCTGACTCGTAACGCGATCGAGAACCGCTTCAACGGAATCGTGGACCAGGCTCTCAGAAAGGTCGTCCTTCCGGATTTGAAAGCCGTATTTCAACAGCGCGGAATTTCGATTTTGCAGCATTTCGGCAAATACTCGCGCTTTCTCGCCGAACCCTTCCAGAGACAATTTCGTAAGATTTGCCGGAGTAATAATTTGCGGGCGATCTGCCTGTATTCTCCCGTCGCGGACACGTATCTCACTAACGCTATCCATGAGTTCAGTAACCAGATAAAAATGAAAGCTAGTCGTACCAAAAGTCTCGATCCTGCGCTCCGGCGACAGGATCACCCTGGTATTCTCAATGGCGTATTGAAGATCGTCCTCTGAATACATAGAGAGTTCCCTCAGCTTAGCCCTATTTGAAGAGGGACTCAAACGGGGAGGGGTTCAACCGGCTCTGGACGGATCTCATTCCGGATTTATCGAGAGGTCGCCGGACTCAGAAAAAGACCTCAAAACTGAGAGAGCGGCAGTCTAAAGGAGGGGTCGCCTTATCGACAATCAACCGCAGCTGCTCCTTGGAAGGCAACGTGGATCGAAATCGGTCTCGTGGGTTCGATTCCTTTACTTTGCGCGTTCTTCGATATAACGAACGACGTCGCCGACAGTCTGCAACTTCTCGGCATCTTCGTCCGGAACTTCGACCGAAAACTCCTCTTCGAAGGCCATCACGAGTTCTACCGTATCGAGCGAGTCAGCGCCAAGATCCTCAATAAATGAAGCATTAGGTGTCACTTGTTCAGGATTCACGCCGAGTTGCTCGACAATAATATCCTTCACCTTTTCTTCGATGGATTTCTCTGACATAAATCGGTTTTCTCTCCGTTGTGGTTAAGACGTGCCTACGGTTAATTGCGAAGCCCGGTGATGGCAACTAAATTAATTGCAGCAAATAGCAACAAATTTTTTCCGACGAAAGTTTGACACAATGGGACTGTCGTTTTGAAGGTTTTATCTGGACTCGAGCGACTTTTGTGTTGACCTATCAAATGGAAACGACAACCTAGACGCCCGCGTCCCTGACATGTCCGGCTCACTCTACCTAGTGCTTTGAAATTTGGAGCTTAATGCAGTTATCTCTAATGCGACCATGACGGATCCCATTCCATCGCTAGAACTTCGATTAACGCCCGATTGGCTAAAGGAGTCCGAGCCGGCAAATCGCTATGCAGACTACGAAGGTGACGATTCTCCGGATCGTCAGCATCGGGGACGGCGCGAACGCAGGGACGACAGACCCCGGCGGCCAAGCCCGCCGACCGAGCGGCATCGACACGAGCAAACGGAAAGAAAGCCTGTTGCAGGCAATCGCCCGGTCCAATCGCAGCAGCGTCCGGTCGAGAATCGATCACTCCCGCAGAGAGGGGAGCGTCCGAGATTTCAGCGTCGGGAAGAGCAGGCGGTTCGTCCGGAGGTCGAAGCTGCACCTGTTCAGATCGATTTTCTGCCGGAAGAACGGGCTTTCGCAAAGATAATCCAGCAAATTAAGCAAGGCCACGTCGCCTATCCCCTTTTTGGTCTCGCCCGGATGTTTTTGGAGCGGCCTGAACGCCATCGGATCCGGGTGCGTTCTCTTGATAATCACACGATGATTTATCAATTTGGGGACTACGGACCAGTGGCAATGGACCCGGCCGCTCTCGAGCGCAATGCTTTTAGCGAAAAGAAGGACGAGTACTACGAAACTGAGATCATCGAAAAGGAACCCATTAAGGGCAGCTTTTCTTCAGTCGCACGCTGTACGCTCACAGGAAAACTTCTCGGACCTACGAACTATCACGCGTTTCAACCCACTCTTCGAGCGCTTTACGAACACAGATTTAACAGGCGGATGTCTTTTGACGATTACCGGCGGACGATCGAAATAACGAGCAATCCGCAAATCGTCGAGCAATGGAAAGAGGAAGCTCGAAAGGCAATAACGTTTCGGACGAAGGACCAGCAGGATCCCGTTATTTTTGAGAATCCGGCCGCTGTGGAGCAGCACTTTCGGACCCACTATCTTCCCAACCTAGTTCGTCCGTGCCTGGCAGCGGAGCTTTCGGGCGAAACAGCGCGCCATCTTCCCGATCGCGGGATCATCGCAGCGATTCGGAAGGCCCGGGACAAGGAGAACCGATTCCCGGCCCAGATTGCGGGTGCGCTTCGGCATGGGCTGAATCAGGCGGGCTTGCATGTATTCAAACACAAGAAGCGCATCCTTTATATTTCGACGGTGCGCCCGCAACTATTTGATTCAAACCAAGCATCTGTTTCTTCCAATCTTTCAGCAATTCTGTCCGCCATAAGATCATACCCAAAGATCTCTCGAAAGCAGCTTGCAGAAAAAGTTCTATCCAAACTCGCCGGGGCGACATCATCTGACGAAGCAAGTGCCGAATACCAACACGCGAAAACGGCGTTGGCGACCGATCTGATCTGGCTGGCTAAAGCTGGGCATGTGATCGAGTTTGCGGATGGAACCCTCGATTTACCGTTGCCGCCCAAGCTGATCGACCCCGAGAAGGGCAGTGCCGCCACCGCACACCAACCCACGCACGACCCCGCAAAGGTCGGAGAAAATCTGGGTCACGACGTTACCTCTGAGGGCAATGAATTTGAAGAGAGCTCGGGGGAAGAAATTCAGGCGACTGCCGCCGAGGACCAGGAGAAGACAACTTTGCAAAGGGACCCAGCCGTCGATTCTTTGGATCATTCAGCGCGCCAGCCAGAGCCCGACCTGATCGGAGAGGCCACGAATGACCCGCGGAAAGCGGCCGGCATCGCGCTGATTCCCCCGGCGCAGCCTGCGGAATTGCACGTTGAGAAGCATGATGAGCATGAGTGCGCAGCCGCGGTATCCGGTTCCCACCTTGTTTAGGAGCAGGTGCTCTCTCGGCACGCTGGAATCTTGTGAAAGTCCCCGGTATCCGGGGACAAAATCACCTGCTCATTCCTCTTCGACAACAGGATTGCTTAACACCCCGATCTTCTCGATTTCAATCTCTACGAAATCCCCTTTCTTTAGATACTGAGGCGGATTCATCGCCATGCCTACGCCTTGCGGCGTTCCGGTGAGAATAACCGTTCCCGGATAAAGCGTC
>DATMQC010000018.1:0-7406 GCA_035567275.1 Chthoniobacterales bacterium
ATAAGAGCTAAACGTTTGCGGTACTAAGTTAACGGCTGATTGATTGCTTATCCTGAAAGAAACTGAACGACAACTCACCATTAAGTATTCCAAATCCTTTGGCTCTAATATTTTGACGAGTCTTTGAAAGGCTACTTCCGAAACACAAATCTGTCGCAACCCGGACTGCATTGGACTAGAATCCTCGCTGGTCTGAGGCGCAGCCTCGCTAGTGTCCTGTCCCCGAAATAACATGCCATTCGTTGCGATCAAAATGGGCCGTCGGCAAGGCGCGACCGTCTCCGTCCTTTTTTAGCGAGCACCTCACCCTGTTTCCTTATGAACCCCCAAAAGTTTGACGATGAAATTCGCGATTCTGAACTCGCGACTCTCGAACCATTGGCTCATGAGATACCCAATGTCGACTCTGCGATTTCCGAGATCGCGCGATTATGGGCTGAACTGACGCTGCCAAGGGGAACTATTCACGTAATCAGCGATATTCACGGGGAGCATAAAAAGCTCCGTCATGTCATCAATAACGCATCGGGCACATTGCGGCCGCTGGTTGAAAAATTGTTCAAGGATCGAATGCCACCCGAGCAATTCCAGGAATTCCTGACCCTGATTTTCTATCCTGCCGAAGTCGTTGAACGCCTTGAACAGAGGATTCGCGATGCCAAGGATCAGAAGGCGTACGCGATGCGAACACTTCATGATCTTTTTGAGATTGTGCGAGTGCTTGCTGGGCGGCGGAGCCTGGACGCGGCTACTCGGGTTCTGCCAGCGGAATACCGGGAACTTCTGGCCGAGATACTTCATTCGCCGTCGACGGAACGAGATCACACTTACGTTGAAGCGATCGTCGACGAGCTCACCCGGAGAGGACGCGTCTTGCATCTGATCCACCTCATTGGTCGAGTCATCCGAAACCTTGCGATCGATGAATTGATCATCGCGGGCGACTGCTGGGACCGGGGCCAGCGTGGAGACAAAGTAGTCGAGTACCTGATGCAGCAGCCGAATGTCTCCTTCGTATGGGGCAATCATGACGCCGCCTGGCTAGGTGCCTGCCTCGGTCACGAAGCTCTAATCTGCCACGTGCTGCGAATATCGCTCCGATACCGTCGTCTCTCGCAATTGGAAGAAGGGTATGGAATTCCAATTGAGCCTCTCGACCTGCTGGTAAGAACCGTCTACGCCAATGACCCCGCCTCCGGCTTTGAAGTCAAAGGGACGGGGATGCGCGAAAAAGTCATGATGGCGCGTATGCAAAAAGCTGCGGCGATCATGCAATTCAAGCTTGAGGGGCAATTAATTGCGCGGCATCCCGAATGGCAAATGGAACATCGCCGCTTGCTCCATCGGATCAATCGCGAGAGCGGGACGGTGGAAGTCGACGGCACCTCTTATCCGATCAATGACACCCATTTTCCGACCGTCGATCCCGCTAATCCGTACGATTTGACGGCCGAGGAACGGCTATGCGTGAGGCGCATTCGGAGTTCATTCCTCGCAAGCCAGAAGCTCTGGAACCAAATGCGCTGGATGGTCTCGCACGGGAAGCTTTACCTGCAGCGGGAAGAGAACCTCATTTTCCATGGATGCGTGCCGGTTGACGCAAAGGGCGACTTCCTGCCGATGACGATCGAAGGGCGCAATTACACTGGGATTGAGCTCTTCCGAGCAATCGAGCAAGTCGTTTACCGGGTCATCGATGGCCGCAGGCGTGAAGACCTCGACCTCCTGTGGTATCTCTGGAGCGGCCCGGAATCGCCCCTGTTCGGAAAAGATCGCATTACAACCTTTGAGCGCGATTTCATTGTTGATCAGGCATCGCATCATGAGACCAAGAACCCTTATTTTCGCCTCATTCATGAAGTCTGGTTCTGTGACAAAATTCTCGAGGAATTCGGTGTGGACCCGGCTGACGGATTGATCGTGAACGGGCATGTGCCCGTGGCGGTTGAAAAGGGTGAATCGCCGATAAAACGAAGCGGCAAAGCAATTACAATTGATGGTGCTTTTTCGGAGAGCTACGGAGACCACGGTTTTACCCTGGTGCTTGAACCTCATCGGACGATCCTGGCCGAGCATCATCATTTTGAGTCCGTTGAGGCGGCCATCCTGCATGGCGCCGACATCATCCCGAGTATAACAGTTGTGCGCGAATGGGATCGGCCCAAGCGAGTTGCAGACAGCCGGCGAGGCCGGCGAATTAAATCCAGGATCAAAGAGCTCGAACGTCTGATCGAGGCTTATCGAAACAACGACCTGCTGCAGCATTTTCCGAGCTGAACGCGCCCAGGTGTGAATCAGCCAACTGCCCTGCGGCGAAAAACACGCTATTTCGGGGACAGGACACTAATGTGCCGATTTGGCAGGATCGGCCAGCCCGAGCTGTCGACGCAGGCCAAGTTCGAACACGGCTCTCGGTAGAAGCGTACGAAAAACTCGAGCCTGGCGAGCGCCTCGCCCAACAAGCACCATCCCGCTCGGATCCTTTTTCGTCGCCGCGTGGACAACGGCTTTCGCCACCTTCACCGGATCGTCGCCATTTTCAACGCTCAGGCGCACTTTCTCGACGACTCGAATTCGCTCGCCTTCGTAAACACCCTTAAGCAAGGATCCCGCGGATGAATGGCGATCGATGTCGGTGCGAAAAAAGCCAGGTTGTATCAAAACCGCTCGGATCCCGAAGGAGCGCACTTCGAGGTCCAAAGTCTCGGTCCAACCAGCGAGCGCATGCTTGGTAGCAGCGTATGCCGCCTGGAAAGGCATTGGCACAAAGCCGGCAACCGAGCCGATATTTACGATCCGGCCAGCGGCCTGACGGCGCATCGCGGGCAGGACCGCTTGCGTCATTCGCACAACTCCGAAAAAGTTTGTTTCGAAAACCGCTTTAACCTGAGTGAGGCTGAGCTCTTCAATCGCGCCATAGACAGTAATTCCGGCGTTATTCACCAGGATATCGATTTTTCCCGCCTGAGATAGAAGCGTCTCAACGCATTGGGCGACCGATGTTTCGTCCTGTACGTCGAGTGGCAACAGCGTTCCTGGCACCCACTTGATGGATTCCGGCTGCCGTGCTGTGCCGAAAACCCGGTCACCCCGCTGAGCAAATTCTTCTGCGATCGCTCTTCCAATCCCCCGCGAGGCACCCGTGACCAAGACAACTCGTTCTTTCATGAAAGGATTGATCTCTACCCAAACTGTTTTTTAAACTGTTCGAAATCCTCCCGTAGGGCATTCATTTCGGCTCTCAGCGTATTGAGCTCGTTCTCAAGTTGGTCAAGGCGCGATTTCTGTGGAGTCAATTCTACGGTCTGCGTCGGCTCTTCAGTCGGCTCGCCAGCCTCCTCGCGGCGTGAGAGCAAGTGCACGTACCTCTTTTCCTTTTGCCCGGGACGGGGTGGAATGACTTTCACAAGCGGGTCATCACCCGCACTCAGCTCGTCCAATAACGCCTCGACTTCCGACAGGGTCATTGCTCCGCACATACGCTCTGTGCGCGATCGGAGCTCGCCCGGCGTCTGCGGCCCGCGTAAGATCAACACACAGATGATCGCCACCTCGCGGGAATTCAGATTATACAGATCAAGAAAGGTATGCCTGTATTTCGCCACGCGGGCGCCGGCGGTGTGGGTGAGCATTGCCAACTTCTTCTGGCGCAGAAGATCGAGACCCTGCTCGACTGTATTCTCGCTGTAACTGACGATCGGATCGCGGTTCGTCGTTTGATTACAACCGGTCACGAGGCTATTCAGTGACAACGGATAATATTCCGGAGTAATGCGCTCTTTTTCGAGGAGGCAACCGAGAATACGCGCTTCAGTTGGAGACAAATCCAGGGGCACGATCTTGTCAGTTTGAGCCTGGCAGAGGTTCTCGAAAAGCAAAAACTGACCTTCCGTTTCCCTTACAGGAATGAATCCATCAGGCGCGCGGTATTCTGAACCACTCGATCAACGAGCGGCCGCTTCTTCCAGGTCGCGGCATTTAGTCGTTCGCTGTTTGCGAAGTACGACTCCTGCAGCCGGCGCAAGTCGTGCACGACGGAGCGATCGTACACAACGAGATTGATTTCGGCATTGAGAGCAAACGATCGGATGTCCATGTTTGTCGAACCGACCAACGCAATCTCATCGTCAATCGTCAGGTGTTTTGCGTGCAGAAAGTGCGGCCGATAAAGATGAATTTCGATTCCCGCCTCAAGCAGATCGTCATAGTGCGAGCGTTGCGCGAATTGCGTAATCCTCTGGTTCGCGTGCATCGAAAGAACAAGATGTACTTCGACTCCGCGCCGCAATCGGGCTGCACAGATAGCGTGCAAAAAAGGTTCGTCAGGCACAAAATACGGAGTTGTGACTACGATTCTTTCTCGTGCGGCGTATAACATTGCGATGATGAGTTCCCTCCCGTTTTCATGAAGGTAGCCGGGCCCGCTCGGAACTAACTGGCACGGTGATGTCCCAGCGAAGTTCACTTCCGGAAACAATTCTCTGGGATCCAGCACGGTTCCGGTCTCGAAGTAGTGGTCCGCAAGAAACATTGCCTGAAGCTGGGTAACAGCCGGACCAGTCACGCGCACCATCAACTCTTCATTCGGGTATCCCTTGACGAACTCGGGATTGACGATGTTCTGGGACCCCGTGTACCCCGTCGTTCCATCGACAACCACCAGTTTTCGGTGATTTCGCAAATCGAAACGCGCTGCGTTGCGCCGAAAAAGGCCGACCGGAAGCATCTCCAGGACCTCAATCCCCTCGGACCTCAAAAGCGGCGCAAGCCGCTGGAGTCCTTCTCTTGAACCAACGGCGTCCATTAAGACACGACACTTCACTCCACGCTTGGCAGCTCTGACCAATGCTTTGCCCACCCGCTGGCCGGACTCGTCCGCAAGAAAAATGTAGAAGAGCAAGTGCACATGCTGTTTTGCAGAATCGATGTCAGCGATGATGCGGTTGATCGTCGCGCTGTAGCCAGCCAGCAATTCGACTCGATTACCGGCCAGAGCCTCGAAATCACCCAACTGACGCGCCAGCTCCGGAATGCCCAACAGCGTTGGCGATAGCCCTGGCTCCGCTGCCACTCTCACCCCGATCTGCGCCTGTGCCTCCCGAATAAACCGTGACGCGCGCTCCTGCATATGAACGCGGCGCGCCGGCAAATAGATTCTTCCAAACAGCCAATACAGGATTAGCCCGGGCCATGGTAGAAGAAAAATAAATAGCAACCAGGTCCGTGAAGCCGCCGCACTCCGCTTTTGCGGGACGTAAATCAACATCACGAAGCGGATAGCCCATTCGCTTATGAGGTAAAGCAAACTCCAATCTTTCATACCCGCTAATCGCAGCTCCTCTCAAGATCCCTTCCTCCTGGCTCGCTTACGAAAAAAACCGCGTATGTTAGGAACCGCATCTTCGATCAGAATGGAAAGCCGGGCCCCGGTCTGGTCGTCCGGATACAGCGATTGAGTTTCGTCGGAATCCGCTCCGGCAATAATGGGAGCCAGCAAATCCGGGCGCTCTTCGATTAATGGGCTCCAAGCGGCGTGCTCAAAAGTTGTGGCATGCAAAAAACCGGCGCACCAGGGCTGGAGTACAACTACCGTTTGTCCTTCCGGATCCTCGAAAAAAAGCCAGGGTTCGAATAAATCGGCATCGAGTTCCATGATGATCTGGTTTTGAAGCCGCATCACCAGGTTCAAAGTTGCATCCAAATGCGCCTGATCCTTAAAGGCGTAACCTGAGGAACCTTCCGGTTTGAAGATCGAGTCGTACAACCAGGAAGGCTGGATTGCCGTGGGCGCTACAGCCGCTCCCGACAACATTCCGTGCACCATCGAGGTGTCAAACAATCCGTTGGGGATATCTTCCAAAGTTGCCTCCAGATCATCGATTTCCTTGTCCGACAGAGGCGTGAATAACTCCTCATCGGATATTTTCTTTGCCGCCATTTGACAGAGTGAATCCATTTCATTCTGCCGACAAAGAAAAACAGGAATTGAATATCGACTTGTTGCCGATCATCGCGTCGAATGGAAGGGAGTCAGAAGAAGACTATTTATGGCCAATCCATTCGTACATGTTGAATTGCAAACAACGGACGTCGAAAAAGCAAAATCCTTCTATACGACTTTATTCGACTGGAAACTGGAAGATGTCCCGATGCCAAGCGGCGCTTATACAATGATCAGCGTCGGAGAGGGAACCGGCGGTGGCATGATGCGGAACCCAGCGCCTGGCGCTTCCTCGGCGTGGCTCCCATATGTCCTGGTAGACGATATTGTTGCTGCCACCGAAAAAGCCAAATCCCTTGGGGCAACCGTCATCACGGATGTGATGGAGGTGATGGGCGCAGGCTGGCTCAGTATCTTTGCCGATCCCACCGGCGCAACATTGGGTCTGTGGAAACCGAAGCGTCCCGAGGCTTAGCTCGAAAATCTCACAAGCCAAAGCTCTCGTGAAATTTTCGCGCTATGGAGCCGCTCAGAAAGCGGCTCGGAAGGAAAATTGGATCAAATTGGACGGGAACGGGGCGTGGGCTTCTTTCCAGGGTCTGTATTATCTGTCGGTTTTGATGTGGTTTGCGACGATTCTCAGTTCCATGGCCTGCCGCTTGTCCCGAGCACGCAGGGCAGGTAGGGTCGCATCCAGCACCAGTTTCTAGAGGACCCGGAAGGATGGATTCGATGTCATTCAGCAGAAACTGGTGCGGGATCGGACCCTACCAAGCTCTGACCTAACGCGCGATGCCTCTCGGGAACATTACACCGCCAGCGCATCGGAAAATCGATGCAATGAAAAAGGCTCCCCCCTGTATCGGGCGTTTTCCCGCAAGTTTCCCAAACGCCAAACACAAAACTTTCTCAACCGACCCCGAAATGATTTTATTTAAACTTTGTGATTCGTTGTATGGTGCTTCTCCAGGTCGCTTTTTGCAGCATCAACGGCTTCGTCGATCGTACCGGCTCTTTTCCTTGATGAACCGCCCACGTCGCACTCATGGCAATTCCAGGTGCCCCACTTCACACCGGTCTCGGCTTCCTCCACGTGTATCGTGTAGCGCACGCCCTCTCTCATGTAGTCCAGTTTTTGAATTTCCTTCGCTGTTGTCATAGCCCACACCTTATACGGTTTGCACAGTCAAAATCACCCCAAATACGCTGCCGGCAAATGGGAACGAAATAAAAATTCCAGTGCATCGGTCGCAAATCTCCAGAGATATCAATTCAGATATGGGCGCTTTGCTCGCGCCTTGAAAAACAGCCAACTGTGCACAAGTCACAGAGCCGCAGGTAATTGTGAACGCTCTCCAGGAACTGGTGGTGGAAGCTACTGAGCGGCAACGAGTTCCAGATTAAGTGAGTGAGCTTCTTTTTTGAGCCATTTGATGCGTTGGAGTCGGAATTTCAGTTCGTATTG
>DATMQC010000019.1:0-12249 GCA_035567275.1 Chthoniobacterales bacterium
TACGGGGTGGAATCTTTGGCTTCTTCCTTAATTACACCGCCGAACGGCTCGGGTGGAGCGGGAAGTTGATTGCCAGGGATGGTTGTCGTGGCACTCGGCGAACCGGGAGTGCCGGTGGTCTGGACCTGAGCTTGGGCATGGCCGTAAGGCACGGCCATTAGAAGGATGGAGGCGACAATCTCGCACATCAGAAGGGTGCTCTTTTTCATGGGTATTTCTGCTTTTGGGGTTGGCAAGGACAACAATCTTCTCAGATTCAGTCGAGGGAGTCTCCTCATTTCGTGGTTGAGAACAGCCCAAAAACATCGGCCCGAGAGATCCTGGCGTGATTGATCCTCGGAAAAGAAGAGAACTTCCGTTCCGGCTCCCAAGGTTACGAAAGTTGGGCGCTCGCTCTTGGCTCTGGCCTCCACGCCTTGCTGGAAGCTCCAATGACGCCAGAGAACTCGAAGGGTTTTACTGGATCGCCAATCCTCAAAAGGAGATCGAGCGGAGCCAGCCTAAATAGAGGAGGAGCATGGGCTCCTCCCATCCTGATATCAAGAAGCCGAAACTCTTTCCATGGTGCCATTGTTGGAGAGCATTTTGGGTAGACGCTCCGCTATAACCGTAACGCTGAAGTATAGGGCGCAGAATTTGGACAACGTCTCCGCTGGACAGCGTGAGAGGTCACATCCCACTTGATCCAGAGCAGTGAGCAGTCCGCCGAGACTATGATCTCTGGGGTTGCCGAACACAACAAAGGCCGTTTCCAGCTTATCACGATTCCGCTCGCGCAGCGTCTTCGGTCTTCCTTGTGATGCAGGAGCGATGCCGTTCTGCTCCGGCTTCACCTCTTCCACGTTGGCGGTCGTGTCGGTCGCGTCCGTCGTTATTGGGTCCAGTTCCTTCTGCTCAGGGTTCTGTTCTGGCTCGGATTGAACCTCTGCAGGAGGCTCCTGCGTCACCGATGCATCGCCGTTTTGGACTTGGTCGAATAGTTCGTCTGCCTCTGCCTCCTCCTTTGGGGTACCTCCAAAGAGATTGTTTTGGAACTCTATCTCTTCCTCATCAACTTCGTTATCCTCATCGTTATCGTCCTGCTGTTCTTCCTGCTCGCCCTTTGTGGCTGCAATCTCTGACGTGGACGACTGGATGTATCCCCCCTCCGCGACCTTGCCTTCCCAACTCGCTCTCCCACGCTCCGCAATCTGCTCTGGCGTCGGTCCTTTGATAGGCACCGACACCTCCGTCGCCTTCGACTCCGGCATGATGAGCGGCTTGAGGGCAGCAATCTGCGCAATCCACGTTTTTCGGTGTTGAATCAGCCGGTCGTTAAACTTTTTTGCGACCGCTTGAACCCATTCAAATAAACTTGGATCGAGTTTGGCCGCCTGACCGATTGAACCGTATGCCAAGACGACTTCTGCGTTTTCAAATCCACGGTAGATATCCTTCTCGATTTCTCTCTCTGACGCTCCGTTCCCACCCGGAGTGAGTTGGAAGAGTCTGCTGTCCAGTTCCCGCATCTGATTAAGGCGGATACACATGTCTTGACTGCGGGGCGGTGCCGCGTTTTCTGGATAGGGCGGCACATAGTCAGGTTCGGGGTCAGGACCGGGCACATCTGGTATGTTGTCATCGTTGGCGTCGTCCTCTACCCCTTCCGCTGCTTCGCCCGAGGTCATTCCAGTATTCGCGGATTGCGATTCAGGCGTTTTCTCCGGTGCCGCCATGCCTCCGTCGCCACTGGTTTGTTGGGCAGCAACCTTTGTAAGGAAGTCGGTCGCTTGTTCTCGGATAAAACCCTGCTTCATCAGCCTTTGGGCAATGGTCGGGTCAACGTCAACAGGCGGTTGTTGCTGGGCCTCAGGTTTAAACGACTCCGACTTGGGTTTGGGCGATTTCTTTTTCTTAAGCCCCGCTTGGATGCATCCGGCGTTCAGGGAGGAAATCTCCTCCTGCTTCACCCTTTGATAGATGTGAGGGTCCTTTCTCTGGAGGGCGCGAGCCTCTACTGCGGAGGTTCGACTGACACCAAACTTCGCGGCCATGTACGCGAGGCTCGCATCATCATCACTGACCGAATTCGGTCTGTGATAACCTCCCTCCTTGGCGGTCGCCGCCTCCTGAGCGACGCATGCCTGTTGGCTTTTTGTCAGGTTATGGGTCATCCCGTTTTTGGAGATGACGAAGGCGAGAAGGGCCTCGGGGGTTTCTTTGCCACTGTACTCTTCCCATTCTGCTTCGACTCCGTTGATCATGCTGGCCCAGTGCCGGTGGCGACCCTCCAAGAGTTTGCCCTTGTACAGGGTGATTTTGTCTCTCTGGCCATTTTCTCGCATGTCCTGGGCCAGAGCCCTTATCCTTTCTTCAGACCTCTTCGGAAAGAGGTTCGCCAGCGGGTGGATTTCCAAGTAACATGCGCTCACGCGTACACCCCCCGGCCTTTACGTTTACGCCTCGTTACAAACTCTTCCAGATCCGACCGCTCGAACCTGAATGCTTTACCCATCCGCGAATGCGTGATGGCACCTGACGCGCATTGTTCACGCACCCAGCGTTTACTGCGTGCCAGAAACTCTGCCGCCTCTTTTAAATCGAATACGTTCTTCTCCACATAGAGCTAAGAACGGGAAGACCGTTTTTGTCGGTTCAAAACGGTTTGAGCCGCTTCGTAACGTTTCCCAGGGTTCTTCAATCCACGTTCCGCGTGCTTCAAGGCTGTCTCGGCTTGCCTTCAAACAGCTAAACAGTCAAGTGAATCCATCACCAGCAACAAGATAGCACAAATTTTCGCCGACGATGTTTCAGTCAACGCCAAAGAACTCGCCGAATGCATGCGCGTCAGTCGCTACACCGTGTACCGGTGGAAAGACCAGGGATACAAATTTGAATTCGGTCGGCGTACTGCTCCCGGCCATCTGAAGGCGTGGTTGCGATCTCAGGCTCAACTCCCGAACTGCCGCTCCGTGAAAAGGCAAACTCGGATCGAAATCCTAGGGGCTTAGATAGATAGATGGCGAAGGCAGATGAGCAGATGTCCGATAAAGAGCGGGAATCCGAATTAAATCGGTTGAGATGAGCGGCACGTTTTTTTTCATTTTGAGGCTTCCTCGTTCTAGAGTGGCGTGCCAGATCAACCGATCAATGCCGAAATTGTTGCGCTCATCACAAGTCACCTCGCTCAGATGGAGCAGCGCCTCATGACTGCTATCCAGAAATCGCAGACCGTCCGCAAATCAGATATTCAATGCCCCTTTCTTCGCCGGAAAGAGGCGATTAAATTGCTCGGGACTCGCAGCACCTTAGAGCGGTGTGAAAAGGCTGGGTGGATAACCGCTGTCACCCGGCGAGCACGACTTGTTCAATACAAACGAGAAGAGGTCTTGGCCGCAGTCTACCGACTCAGCCAAGGTGGATATCCTTAGACGCCTTTGTTTACGTCTACATCCTTGGGCGCTAAATGACCATAAGACTTGCTGACAACTTCAATGCCATCACCCAACCATGTGGCGATTTTGTAGATCGATACACCGGCCGACGCTCGCGTTGATGCAAATGACCGACGCATGTCATGAAAGGTGCAGTTGATTTTAAGCCGGTCAAAATGGCTCCGTACACGCTTGCTGGTGTCGTAGCGATACTTGGTCTCTCCCTTGGCCGTCTTCTCCGCTGCTAAGACGTACTGGCTTGAGTCTCGTCCTGCCAAGTATCCCTTCAAAAATTCGGCGAAGCGATTAGTGAGCGGAATGGTCCGATTATCCCGGTCCTTGGTCACAAAATCTCCATTGTTGGAAACGTGTAGCAGTCCATTTTCCAGGTCGAACCAATCGACTCTGGCTTCCGAGACTTCGTTCCTCCGCAGCCCAGCATCAAACCCACAAAAGAGAGCAAATTTCAGGTCCTGGTCAAGACCGGTTGCATCCAGAATCTTGGAGACTTCCGTGGAGCGAATCCAATTCTTCCGCCCAACAGCGCTAGGCTCAGGCAAGGTGAATCCCGCCAGAGCGGTTGTCGGCAGATACTTCGGCATGAGGTAGGTCACAAAGCTGCGTACCCGCTGGCCATAAGTCCATCTCGTATCCTGAGACTTGCCTTGAGCTTTCAGCGCCGATAACCACTGGTTGATTTTGGAAACGCTGATGTCTCCAACTCGTGAAATTCCGCAATCCACTACCCACTTTTCGAGGATGTATTTGCGAGTGTCGGCAGTCCCGGCTCGTAGCGGTTTCTTGTTTCGCGCTTGGGCGTCTTTGAGGTATTGGTCAATCAAACCGTGAATTTCCCGTCTTCGTGCCGGTGGTTCGGAGGGGTAGTACTCTTCAGCCGCAATCAAGCCTTGAGCGAGGATTGCCTGTGCCTTGGTGATGGCGCAAGCTTCATCATCAGTCTTGAGCGATTTCGCGTAACGTGTGCCGTACTCCGTCCATCGGAACCACCAGAAACGTGACCCCCGGCATCCGGTAGAGCCCCTTGAGGCGATTAGGCGTTTTGGTTCTCATCAGGAGGGAACCTCGCGGTGTCTAAGGAAAATGTCTACCACTCTACTCTACCAATTTGTGCACGAAGAACGTTTAGAACACAAAAAAACCTAAGTATGAAAGCCAATATAGTTTGGTTTTAACCGTTCACGCGCCCAAAACCTGTCCTGAAATCGGAGGTTAAATACTTGATTCAGAGGAAGCTACAGAAGAGGTCAAGTGGAGCGGGTGACGAGGCTCGAACTCGCGACATCTTCCTTGGCAAGGAAGTGCTCTACCAACTGAGCTACACCCGCGCTTCCTGGATTGAGGAAGGAATGATGCGTCAGAAGCAGCTAGAATCAAGCAGATTTTGTGCACGGCTCAGCCGGTGCATTTCGTTAAACCCAAATTCCGAAATTTGGAATCGTCCTCGTCGTCGTGCTCGTCCTCGGTGCATTGGGATTCCGTGACCGCCAAGATACCCTCCAACTAATTTGTTCTGTTAGTCTGATTGCGAAACGATCGGGATTCTCGAGGACGAGGACGAGCACGACTCCTCAAATTCGGAATTTAGGTCAAAAGAACCGAGAGAGCACATCGTGCCGCTGAGGTGCGCGTCGGGACGCCAAGCTTGGCGTAAAGATTCGCGGCGTGTTTCTTCACGGTGTCCGGAGAAGCTGCCAGGATGATGGCGATCTCCGGATTCGTTTTGCCTTCGGTTATCCAGTAAAGCACTTCGGCTTCACGTGCCGTCAACCCAAGGGCTCGCAATGCCTTCGGCCCGGGGTCGGCATTCTTATGGTCAAGCCGCATAAGGGACAAGCTACCGGAAGGCGAAAGAGGAAAATTGTGGATTTCAATCTCACCCTTCTCGGGATGACGAACGAGCAGAGGTTTGCTCGCGTCGCCTTCAACTAACCAGTTGAGAATCTCCTTGGGAACAACTGAATCTGAGCTCTGAACAAAGAATGTTCGTAGAAATTGGCGTGTTTGCTGTGTCGCAAACAGAATTTCT
The DNA here is from genome assembly GCA_035567275.1 of Chthoniobacterales bacterium. Taxonomy (GTDB): domain Bacteria; phylum Verrucomicrobiota; class Verrucomicrobiia; order Chthoniobacterales; family JAFAMB01; genus DASZHC01. The sequence goes on from DATMQC010000019.1 coordinate 5,461, forward strand.
CCACGGTCATTTGTGATCAGGAGCGCCTGTTCTAAAGCATTCTCCAGGAGCTGACGTACACCCTGGTGAAGCGGGAGCGCGGCGGCGCTTATAGGAAAAGGGATTGTTTGCATCGGTTTTGCTTTCTAGTTGCTGGGTGGGGGTCTCTGGTTCCGTGAGCCAGATCGCCGGACTTCACCATTTACAAATGAATCTCGATCCTGGAGTTTCAGACTTTGTCAGGAAATCACAGGAAAAGTTTAATTGGCCTGAATTCTAACCCGCAATGAGCTCGTCGATTCTTAAAGGGTGTGATTTTTGCGGGTTAGGGCGGCGATGGCTTTTTCTCTGGCTACGCCGCGCTATTCTGACAACAAGAGGCCATGGATCCCCAGCAAGCGCTTGAGAGATATTTCGGTTTCCGCGAGTTCAGAGAGCCGCAAGGTGAGGTCATCTCGGCGGTCCTGAAGGGAGAGGACGTTTTCGTGGTCATGCCAACCGGCGGCGGGAAATCGCTCTGTTACCAGCTCCCAGCTATTCTTCTTGATGGGGTTACAGTGGTCGTTTCTCCTCTGGTAGCTCTCATGAAGGATCAGGTAGACGCTCTGGTGGCACGCGGTCTCTCCGCCACCCTGGTTAACAGCACGATCTCGGTTGCCGAGCAGCATCACCGCATCCGCCGGATGCGGGACGGGGAGTTCAAGCTGGTTTATATAGCGCCGGAACGATTCCGGAGCCGGTCTTTCCTCGAAGCTCTCGGCCAGATCACGATCGCGTTGTTCGCGGTGGACGAAGCGCACTGCATATCCCAATGGGGCCACGATTTTCGGCCCGACTATTTTCGACTTGGTTCCGTGCTCGAAGAACTTGGGCGCCCTCAAGTCGCCGCCTTTACGGCGACGGCAACACCGGAGGTGCGAACGGATATCGTCAAACGCCTCGGACTAGAGAAGCCGAATGTTTTCGTTGCCGGATTTGCACGACCGAATCTGCGATTCATTGTGACCGAGACGGAAAGAGAGTCTGAGAAGTACACTCGGCTCCGTGAATTGATCGGGCGCCACCGCACCGGAATCGTCTATTGTGCGACACGCAAACGCGTTGACCAGGTTAGCGAATATCTCAAGGCAGGCGGGATCCAGGTCGTTAGTTACCACGGTGGCATTGACGACGCCGCTCGGGAGGAAGCACAGAACCGGTTCACGCAAAACGACTGCGATGTTGTCGTCGCCACGAATGCATTCGGGATGGGTATCGATCGTGCCGACCTCCGGTTCGTGGTGCATTTTGAAATACCCGGTTCGTTGGAAGCGTATTATCAGGAGGCGGGTCGTGCCGGGCGGGACGGTGAACCCGCAGAATGCGAACTGTTCTTTAATTACGCCGATACTCGAATTCAGGAATTCTTCATCGATGGCAGCAACCCGTCGGTCGAACTCATTCGGAATGTCTATCTGCTTTTGCGGAACTTGGCGAATGAGGAGGGCGAAATTGTACGATCGATTCAGGATCTCGCTGCTCGACTCGATCAAGAGAGCAACGAAATGGCAGTACACTCAGCCATCACGGTCCTCGATCGACACGGCGTGATTGACCGCTACGACATTCCTGGCAAACGGATCCGCGGCACACGATTGCTCCAAAGAGACCTTCAGCCGTTCCAACTGCCGATTGATACGGCCGCCCTGCGAGAAAAAGAGAAACGGGACCGGGCCAAGCTCAAGGCGATGGTCGAGTACGCCTATAGTCGGGAGTGCCGTCAGAAGATCATCTTAAGGTACTTTGGTGACACCGAATTTACAAACTGCGGAGCCTGCGACCGATGTTCGAGCGCGCGTGGAGAGCACCTCCGGCAACCTACGGATGAAGAACTCTTAGTGGTTCGTAAAGCGCTGAGTGCAGTTGCTCGGATGTGCTACCGAACGAAAGAAGGATTTATGCCGCGTTTCGGGCGTAACCGTGTAATTCAGGTACTGGTTGGCAGTCGGGGGAAAGAGATCCTCGATGCACGCCTGAACGAACTGACGACTTACGGTTTGTTGAAACAGAAATCGTCCAATTATCTGCATGAGCTTTTCCGGGAGATGGAAGAGGCTGGGCTCATCTATTCGACTGGAGGTCAGTACCCAATGATTGGCCTGACGGAGTCAGGCGTCGCGGTGATGCAAAACCTCGCCGCATTCAAATTGGTTTGGCCTGAGGAATCCGGGCCGCGACAAGCAAAGAGACTCGTTCGCGAGCTAGACGATGAGGCTCCATTTGATCTTGGATTGTTCGAAGCCTTGCGAAGAACACGTGCGACACTGGCACAAGAACAGGGTGGGGTACCCCACTTCGTCATATTCCCCGATGAAACCCTTAAGGCTTTTGCCCGGTTGAAGCCAAGTTCGCTTGAAACTGCCAGGCGCATTCGAGGTGTCGGCGAGGTCAAAGCAGCGAAGTATATGGTGGCCTTTCTCAAGACGATCGCAGAGCACATTTAAGTTTTGAGTTTGGAGTTTGGAGTTTTGGGTTTTGAGTAGTATGTCGGTCGAGCGTCTCGCTCTTACTCAAAACCCAAAACCCAAAACCCAAAACTCCAAACTCAAAACTTAAATCTTCACCACTTCGTCTACCCTTTCCTCGATCATCCTTGGGCTGTAGGCGGCGGCGGTTCGGAATCGGATGAGCGGGAACGCAGCTTTCTGAAAGAGGTCATCCAGCAGCTCGTCTCGCAGCCGTCTGTCGGCCCGCTGGTGCGAGGAATCGTCCAACTCGATGGCAGCCAGCGGACGAAGGTTCTCTGCGTCGGCCAAAACAAAGTCCACGTGTTTGCAAGCAATCGACCGAAAGACCCGGTGCCTGGCCGAAGGGCTTGCGCTGGTGACATGAAAGAGGTCTGCGATACGAACCTTGGAAAGAATCAGTAATCGGCCGTCGATCGCCGTGTCGAGCGCCTCGTAGAATTTTTGTTCGGCCGCCGTTAGTAGAGTATCGACGGGTTCAACGTAGACGGTGGGCTCTAGAAAATAGCGGACGACCCGAATCAAGACCAGGATTACACCTGCTCCGGCAAAACAAAGTACCACGGCCCACGGGTCGATAAACTGCACCATCGTTAAGGTATTAACCGCTTTTAACAAAGAACGGGACCAAGGGCCAGGCGATACACAATGGCAGCGAAGATTATTGGACAAAAGAAAACGAAGAAGATTTGAACAGAAGGTAGCAAAGGAAGCAAAGGTACGAAATATGAGCGACCCATTGTTTGGTCCCAGGTCGTGATCTGAGCACCGGGTGGAAGCGGGTTGGCTCAACAGGCCGAACCTGAATGAGAGTTCATCTCGCAAACCCAATCCAAATCCGTCTTTGCTTCCTTCTGTTCAAACTCTTCTGTAAAGACTCTTCGACTGTGAACGCGTCATTCTTACTGTACCTTGGCGAGTTCCCGTGCAATCATTCCCGGAATTTACCCGCTCAATTCAGCTGTAGCCGATTCCGCTCTTAGTTGAGGCGTTTACGACCGATGTCATTCGATTTAAAAAGTCTTGTTGCCGCCCGGATGGGCGAAAATTACGAGCTGCATAGTCGGCACCTTAATCCAACGCTGGTAGAGGTTTTGCGGATCACTGGGTTCGATAAAGTTTACGTCCGCGCCGAGGGAGCCTACCTGTACGACGGGGCTGGGAAGGCATACCTCGACTTTCTGAGCGGTTACGGAGTGTTCAACATGGGGCGGAATCACCCGGTCATTAAACGGGCGATTCGGGACGCGCTCGACTTGGATTTGCCTAACATGGTGCAACTCGATTGCTCGCTTTTGAGTGGTCTGCTCGCGGAGGCGTTACTGAAGAAGATGTCTCCCCACCTGGAGGCAGTGTTTTTCTGCAATTCCGGAACGGAAGCGGTCGAAGGCGCGATCAAGTTTGCTCGTGCGACGACCGGCCGGGCGAAGATAGTCAGCTTAAAAGGGTGTTATCACGGTCTCACTTACGGCGCCCTTTCAATGACTGGCAGCGGTAATTTTCAGGAAGGATTCGGGCCCTTTTTAACCGACGTTGCACGTATTCGCCTGGGCGATCTGGAGGCGTTGGAACGGCTGCTGAAAAAGAAGGATGTCGCAGCATTTCTTTTCGAGCCGGTGCAAGGAAAAGGGGTAAACTTTCCCTCCGACGATTTCTATCAAAGAGCGCAGGCCCTCTGTCGGACTCACGGAACGCTGGTGGTGTGCGATGAGGTGCAGACCGGGATGGGCCGAACCGGAAAATGGTGGGCATTTCAACATTGGAATCTCGAGCCGGACATCGTAACGGTGGCGAAGAGTTTAAGCGGTGGTTTTGTGCCTTGCGGCGCCATTATCACCAGGCGCGCGATTTATCAGAAAGTGTTTAGCAGACTGGACCGGGCAGTGGTTCACTCCAGCACTTTCGGTCGGAACAATCTCGCGATGACCTGTGGGCTCGCGGCGCTCGATGTCTTGGAAAGTGAGAAGCTCGTTGCGAACTCAGCCGTCATCGGCAAAATGCTGCTGGAAAGGCTGGCTGCGCTCCGAAGCCGGCACTCGCTGATCAAAGAAGTGCGCGGAAAAGGGCTCATGATCGCTATCGAATTCCATGAACCGCCGCAGCTGGCTCTGAAATTGGCGTGGCGGATTATGCATAGGATCGATCACGGGCTCTTTGCGCAACTCGTAATCGTCCCCCTCCTGAGTCGGCATCGGATTCTGACGCAGGTCGCCGGCCACAACATGGATGTCATCAAAATTTTGCCGCCGCTCATCATTGGCGAGAAAGAAGTCGACTATTTCGTGAATGCGTTCGACGAGGCGCTCGAGGGGTGCCGCCGATTTCCAGGGCCGATTCTTGAACTCGCTCGCAATACCGCTCTCCGGCGGGTGAATCGCAAACATCAAAGGAACGGATCTGAGCCGGGCAGGGTCGCGCTTCCGCACGACCAGCGTTGAGGAATAGCCTCCTGCTTGGTCTCTCAGCGGACCGTTTTCCCATGGGCTTCTTGGCCAGCGACGATGAGGCTAGTGATGATATCACCGGGCCTGCGTACCCCAGAAGCGTAAGCGAAGGCTCCAGCCTTTGCCGAACATGGCGCGACGCAGAACTCGGGAACTAGGGCAGGAGGGACAGGTCGAATATCGAAAGGTCCGCACGGAGCCAATGACCACTCAAATACAGGCTGGAACCTATGTTTTGTTACTATCGTCCTCGTTCTCGATGTCTTTACGGGGGCCCGCAGTTCCGAGAACGTATTAGGGGTGGCATTATCGGCGAGGCTGGAGGGGCGTTGCTTGCAACGCCCAGGCAGACACACATGTCTGCGGAACAAGCGTAAGCGAAGGCTCCAGCCTTTGGCCGGTCAACGGTCAAAGATCGAGGACGAGGACGGGTTCGAGTACGAGGACGATAAAAACAAAGCGGGGGGCAGCCAAGGGCTCGTCTTGGACAATGACTGCCCTACACATCCTGATCCGTTATGCGCGGGAGCGTGACCCTGCCGGGACAAAGTTAAACAGCACTGTGACACGATCGGTATGGGAAAGAGCCCGTCGCATTTCTTCGGTGTCTGTGAACCTCTGATTGAGTACTCGTCCTTCGCAGAGCGCGGTGAGGGTTTCTACAGCGAATGGCCAAGGATCAACTTCCCAGGTGCCCCCGGCTTTATCCGTCTGACGCAGAAATAGGTCTACGTGTTTGGCGCCGAAAATCGGGACATTTGGGAGCTTGAATTCTGCGGATCGGCCTCGGCAGAGTTCCAGCGAAAGCAAGTCCCAAGCAGCGATCAGATCACGATGATAAGCAAGCACCTCGCAGGCGACGGCGTGTTCGAGCAGCGGATCGCGTTGCAACGTTTCGCGCGCTTTATTTTGATGCTCTCTTTGTGTCCTGAGGAAATGATCAACCGCAGGGCGATCAGGATCCGATCGATGTTGGTGAAATCGCTGGCACAGGTTGCAAAAGTGGAGTGAAACAACCAGTGAGGCATAGTAGCAGACCGGCATGAGCTGAAAAATTCCTTTGTGCCAAATTTCGAAATGAATTGATTCTGGAAGTTCGTCGAACGTGTACGGCAAGCCGGTATCCAAGTTCAGAGTCGGTTGACTCTCCCATTCGAGAAATCCGATGTCGTGTTGTTCGGCGGCGTAACACATTTGCTCGAACGCTTCGAACCGAGTGAAGTTGTCATTGCCCCAGGCACGTGCCAGTTGGCCGGAGATCCAGGAGTGTGATGTTTGACTGATCGTGATTGTTCGGTCACCTGGTTGGGCTGGAGGGATGATCATCGTTTAAGGTTAGGCCGAAAATTGTGTTAGATCCAACGCAGTGTCCTGTCCCCGAAATAGCAGTGCGAACGGTGTTGGCCCACGATGATCAAAGACCGAGGACGAGTTCGAGAACGAGGACGATTTCAGAACGAGAGGAGTGACGAGCCAGAGGCGCTGTCAAATGACCCACGTTCGAGAGAAATGTTGCTCCCTTCGCCCTCGGAACAGGCGACCGGTTCTCTTCTTCGCAATCGTACTCGTAATCGTCCTCTCTTATGGGGCGGGGGATACCCGTCTGAGTAACGGCGGCGCGTTTGGCGTTAAGCCGTTTCACCTCTCACTTCTTGCCCCCCTTTCGCGTCTTTTCGCGTGTTTCGCGGGCCATCTCCGATATTTCGCGGGTTCTTGGGGGGCCAGCAGGCTAGAGCGGTCTGCCGGAATAAAACTCGTTCTAGCAGGATCTACGTTCGTATGAGAAACATATGGCTCGTTGCCTTCCTGACTCTCGTTTCCGCTCACGCTGAAACAGCCCTGCAAAGCGGGCCTCAAAAAGT